>JAOZSY010000045.1 GCA_029939445.1 Bacteroidales bacterium | reverse complement strand
ACTAAACATAAATACCATGAAAACAATTCTACTCATTACTTCATTGTTATTAGCCACTACAGTAGTTTTTTCTCAAAGTGGATGGTTGGTTTTAAACTCTTCTTATACCAATAATATTAACGACATTATTGTTTTCGATGGAATAGATGCAAAATGTGTTGGTGGATCTGCTACGGCAGGAAACGTACTAACTACATCCGATGGCGGCACAACATGGGCCACACAAACTGTGGGCACATCTGAGCTAAATGCAATAGCCGGAACTACCACAGCAGCATGGGTTGTTGGTAATGGTGGCGCTATTTATAAAACAATAAATGGCACCACATGGGCTTCGCAATCATCGGGAGTTACAACAGATTTAAATGATGTACAATTTCCTACATCGAGTGTAGGATATGCCGCTGGAGACTCAGGAGTAGTTCTAAAAACTCCAGATGGAACATCATGGAGTAATCCCGTTATGTCTGGAGCCACAACATATACAATTAATTCTGTATTTTTTACTGATGCAAGTAATGGAGTTGTTGCTGGTGAGAAGAATTATATACAAGGTTTTTTTAGTAGAACAGTTTCTGGCGGCACATATTTTGGAGCAGCTATTACTTCTCTTAGCATAATAAATAGCGTAGACTTTACATCTAGTTCAACAGGCTATGCAGCTGCCAAAAGCGGAAATATATTTAAAACAACTAATTCTGGTACTTCATGGACTCCACTATCAACAGGAACTACATCAAATATAAACTCCATACATTTTTCGGATGCCAATAATGGATATGCTGTGGGAGATGGTGGGCTTATATTACATACTACAAATGGAGGATTTACATGGGTTGCTCAGAATTCTCCTACAATAGAAAACTTAAATTCGGTATATTGCCATAGCAATGATACTGTATATGCGGTTGGTGATAATGGAACAATAATAAAAACATCAAATGCCGGGGCGTATCTTGTATTAGACATGCCTGATGATAGTATTTATTGTAATAGTTCGGCAACTATTATTGCGAGCCCAGCATACTCAGGAAGTGGAACTCTCACATACACATGGACAAGCAACGGGCCAGCGCCAATTTCAATTATTGGAAATACAATAATAACTGGCAATATAAATCAAAGCTACGATTATTATTGTACTGTAACTGATGGAGCGCTATCATCAACAGATACTATGACCGTTTTTATAGAAGCCTTGCCTCCAGATTCTATTTGCCTTGTAACAGTTGATAATGATTTGGGATATAATGTTGTTGTTTTTGAGAAACATATACAAGGAGCAATTGATTATTATAAAATTTATGCAGAAACATCTGTTGCAAATATTTACGACTCAATTGGATTTATTCCTGCTGATTCGGTAGGAATTTTTGTGGATACTAACTCCAATCCTGCGGTAAAGGCATATTCATATAAAATATCAACAGTTGACTCTTGTGGTAATGAGAGTGCATTAAGTAATAAGCATAAAACAATGCACCTAACGATTAATCAAGGTGCTGGTAGTTCATGGAATCTTATTTGGAATTATTATGAGGGGATTCCGGTACAAACATATAGAATATGGCGTGCTGACCCGAATATGAATTGGACTAAAATAGACTCTGTTGGTGGATTAAATAGTTCCTTTACAGATATAAACCCTCCTGCTGGGCCATTATATTATCAAGTAGAAATAATTAGCCCTTACATATGCCAACCTTATGACTATAAGGCTAATACAAATTACAACTCTAGCAGGTCTAATACTGCTAATAATGGTATTATTCCAACAACCTTATCGGCAGATTTTGATGCAGATTTTACTAGCGGAGCAATTCCTCTTAATGTGCAGTTTAATAACTTATCACAAGGCGATTATACAGCTCAAAAATGGTATTTTGGAGATGGCACAACGGATACATCCTTAAGCCCTTCGCATATTTATACTTCAGAAGGATTATATACTGTTAAGTTGGTAATCTCCAATAATTCGGGATCGGATAGTATTACTAAAACAGATTATATAGATGCAATTATTAGTGGAATAAATATTAATAATAAAGAGCATAATATTGAAATATATCCTAACCCTATTAATAAGGGCAAAGCACTTACTATTAGCCATAGAGGCAATGCAATTAAAGAAATAAATATTTTTAATATCCTTGGCAAAACTATTCCTTTCAAAACTACTATTAGTAAAGATAAAACAATAATAAATATGGGAGATATTGCCAAAGGGATTTATTTTATTACTTTTGTTGAAACTAATGGCAATAGAGCTCAACGAAAATTTATTGTAAAATAAATTAATACGAATTATAAGGGAAAACTATAAAATGAATATTTATAATAAAGCAATCAATAATAATGTGAAAGCTAAATACTTGTTTTCACTACTAATTTTATCATTTATCCTGTTTGTAGCGTCATGCACAAAAGAGAATGAGGCTGATGAAGTAGAGAATAATCCACCTATTGCCAATTCAGAATATCTAAAAAAAATAACCATTGGTTTTGACGAATTTAACTTCACCTATGATACCCTAGATAGAGTAACAGAATTTGAATATGGCGAAATTAATTCACCGAGCGTAGGTGGCTACTATTTTGAATACTCGGGCAATAAGCTCATGAATATAGAACTAGTAACACAGGATGTAATAACAGGCCAATTAGTTTTCGAAAATCACAATACACAGTTGCTACCTACAACAGGATCACTTTATTACGACCATGGCAATGGTATGGAGTTATTCCAAACCTATAATTACACTTATAATGAAGATAGAATTGAAAGCGTTAGAATGCTAAAAACCGAAAATGGAGTATTAGTATTAAAGTATGAGAAAAACTATTTCTTCCAAAATGAGAATCTTGTAAAACAAGAAAATTATTATATTGTTAACGATTCAATGGAATTATTTTATACTTTTGAATTCTCTTATGATGAGAATAAGAACCCAGGCGCGATGTTTGGTTTACCTAAAATTGACTATTTAGCACTTAATTTTGATGACTTCAATCTTTTTCCATCAATAAGTATTTGTGATATAAATAATTACACATCAAGAACAGAGTATGATAAAGATGGAATTATTGATAAGGATTTCTCAATGCTGAGAACTTTTGAATATAATGATAAGGGCTATCCTTATAAATGCCAAACTAAAAACATGAGTGAAAGCTATATTTTTCTTTTAGAGTATAGTTACTAAAAATAAATACTATAAAAATAAATTAAAAACAGATTATGAAAATTAAAAAACTATTATTCCTATTGCTTATTGGGGCAAGTTTATTCTCTGCAGCATGCGAAAAAGAAGAAGAAGAAGATGACAAAGATGACGGCGGAGATATCATTGTTCCTGAATCATTATTACTAAAAAGTTATATAGTCAGTGGAGACTTATTTACTTTTAATTATACTGATCATAAAATGACATCTTTTGATATAGGTGATCCTAGTGGCACTGATACTTATATGACAATTAATTTTGAGTATTCTGGAGATAAGCTAATGAAGTGGGAAGCATCACAAGGTGGTGAAATAAAAGGTAATATGATTTTTTCAGATCATGGTTCAAATAATCTCCCTGCAAAGGCTGATTATTCTAGTATAAATGGAGGAACTTCTGAATTAATGGCTAAATATACTTACAATTACTCAGGAGATAAGATAATAGAAGTAACAATGAGTGATGAGATGAGTGGTGGTATAATGGTATCAAAAGTAACTTACACCTATGCTAATGATAATATTGAAACTGAGAAACTATATGATTTTGTTAGTGGCACTGCTGAACTAGCCTATACCTATGAATATACTTATGATGATAAAGTAAATCCTATGCAAAATATTGGTATATTTAATTTCTTTAATTATGCAATATTTGAAGGATTGAGCTTAACAGATGTAAACAACTATAACAAAAGAACTGTTTATGAAAGTGACGGCACTCTGAACAATGTAGAATCTCATAATAGAAGTTTTGACTATAATTCTAACGATAATCCTACTAAGTGTACAATTGTTAGCTTTAATGGAAATGATGACGGGATTATAACTTATAATTATTAGATGTAGATCTTTATAATAGCAGTTATATAAAACAAACAAAGGCTTCAATTAAAAATTGAAGCCTTTGTTATTTAATTAAGTTTATAAAGAAAAAACCTTATGGATATTCTCTTTAAGTTCAGAGAATCTTTCCTCTTCGCAATGCTTAGAGTATATACCAACATAATCAGTTGCTTTACCTTTTGCAATATTAAACGATAAGAAAGAATCAAATAAATGGTAATTACAATTATTCTTTATTTTTTCTACTCCTTCAAGAAAAATATCCCACTCAATTAGTTTATCAATTTCAAAGAAATACATTCCATCAACTTTACTATTACGGTATACACCTTCTTGCATCTCAACAAACTCAGTATACTGCTTAAAGAATATAGTAGTCTCAAAATCCTTCACTTTTTTATTCTTAATAAATTCTATACCGGTTTTCTTAAGCTCATTAATAATAGAATCCAAAACAGAAACATCATGAGTATTAATTCTTATGCATTGAATCTCTTTATGTTCAAAAGCTATATGCCCAGGCAGAATATCAATATCCAAACCTAATTTCTCATTAATAATATACGATTGACGAAGGATTTTATCCTGAAAACAATTAATCGATTTTTTAACCAGCAAATACAATCTCCAGCTTTTCTGATGTTTATTTGGTGGAAAATTCGACCTTGAGTAATAATTTGGATTTGGATCTGATTCCAAAATTAAAATATCTGAGATTCCACTATAAGATGATTTTCCTAGTTTATCTTCAAAGTTATAACAAGTTGTTCCGTATAAATCAATACTTTTCATTGTATGAACAGTTTTAAATAAAATTTTCTATAAATAATTTAGTGCTCAAATATAATAAATAAAAACACTTCAACACTATTAAAAATAAAAAAAATCATGAATTTAATCAATCGGCACCCATCAGTTGACAAATGGCAGTCTTCAGCCCTCAGTTGTCAGTAAAATGACTGAAGGCTGAAGACTGAACTAAAGACTTCTTTAAAACTCCTTTAACTCACCATTTTTATAGGCATCGTATGCTTGCTTTAGAGTAAACTCACCAGCTCCAATAAAGGATTTTACTCCTAATTTTTGCAGCACTGTACCAGCATTTCCTCCAGGGCCATTTCCTGTGATAATAACTTTTGCTTTAGATTCAGCAATTTTCTGCGCAGCGATAGGACCAGCTCCATGGGCTTCTTTCTCCACATCAGAATTATCCATAGTGGTTAATTTGTCTGTTTCTTCATCATATATAACAAAGAATTTTGCTCTTCCAAATCGAGCATCCATTTGTGATTCCCAAGTGTTTCCTTGGGCTGTAAATACTATTTTCATATTTATATATTATTTAATTAATATTCTTTTCCTGCCAATTCATAATTTGGTGTTAGATAATAAATATCCGTAACATTTATCTCTAACACTCCCTTTACAATCTTCTGAGGCTTTAATTCTAAAATCCATTTTTTACCATTCTCAAAGACCTCACCTTTGGTATGGTAAACTGCCGTTCCTTTAATCTGATACCCAATGGAATCTTTCCACATTGCTAAAGTTACTTTATTATTTATCGCAATATTATCAATGGTTTTATTATGAAATGTATCTATTGTCCATATTGTATTGTCATCAATTATCTTTTTTGAGGCAATTGCTGATACATTAGGGCACCCATTACTATCAGCAGTTCCTAGCGCCATTACCGGAACTTGTTCAAAGAAAGATTTAATACTATTATTCATCATAACTTATAATTATTATATCCTAAAAAAAATATTCTAAAATGCAATTAGTAAATGCAACTTTTACTATTCTCTAAAAACTAGGCTACTCTTGATTTATAGCTTTAAAATAAAAATCAGGATTGTAAGCCTTACCATCTTTAACAATAACCTTTGTAATTGTTGCACTTATCATTAGCTTATTATCTTTTTTCCTATATATTTTTTGGTGAAAGAGAATTTTTAAGTTCCCCTTTCTGGATACATTAATAGTTGATATAAATATATCGCCACTAACCAATGAGGTTTTATATATGATATCAGCTCTATAAACCATTGGAGACAAATTCATTTCTGATAATTTTGTAAAATCTAATCCTACACTTAACAAAAACTCGTGCCTAGTATGTTCCAAATAATTAAGATAAGCTGCATTATTTACAACCGATTGCAAATCGCACTCATAGTCTCTGACTTTTAGCTCTAAGCTATATAAAAAATCTTTCATTTATGATTTTTAATGATGATGGTGTCCACTTCCATGACTTTCAGGGCCATCACCTTCGTGACTACACACATTGCCTGTTAGCTCAAGCTTACCTTCTATTAGATCTTCTACTAGAGCTTTAGTCTCTTTTACATTTGCCCCTAAATATACATTAATACCAAAATTATTGAATATTGTAATGGCCTTGCCTCCAACACCTCCAACAATAATATCTGTTATCTTTTGCGCTGCCAAAAAATTAGGATAAGAGCCTGTTAAATGCTCTGGCACAGGCAAAATTTCCATGTCTACAATTTTATTATCCACAACATTATAAATTGTGAAATATTCGCTGCCACCAAAGTGAGCGCTTAATAAGCCTTTTAATGTAGGCACTGCTATTCTATTATTATTCATCTTTTATAAATTTATTTATTTATTTCTTTAACTTTATTCCATGCATCAATTATTAGATGCTTTACTTCACTATCCTCTATTTCCACTATTGCTTTACAATCAGTCATAGCCTCAGTAAAGGTTTCATCATAAGGGATATTTGCCAAATGCACAATTTCCTCTTCTTTCATAAACTCAAGTATTTCTTCTGCTTTTTGTTTATTCAAATCAGCTTTATTAATTATACAACCTGCTTTTATATGAAATTTTTTCACTAGTTCATAAACTCTCTTTAAATCGTGAAGCCCAGAAACAGTTGGCTCAGTAACCAGCACTACAAAATGCGCTCCCGACAATGAAGAAACCACAGGGCAACCAACACCTGGCGAGCCATCAACAATAATAAATGACTTATTAAGTTCTTTGGCTACTTCTTTAGCTTTATTTTTTACATGAGCAACAAGTTTTCCAGAATTATCGGCACCAATTCCTAATTTTGCATGCACAAATGGCTGATTAAATCTAGTTTCTGCAATATGCCATTGTCCAATATTTTGAGGGATATTTGTAATCGCCTCTACTGGGCAAACTCTAGCACAATAACCACATCCCTCACATGATAGCTCATCAACAATATGTATCCCATTATTTACATCTATGGCATCAAACCTACATACATCAAAGCATTTACCACATTGCGTACAAGCATCTTGATCAATTAATGCCAGCTCTCCACTTATAAAATCTTCAGAAATACTATTTTTTGGCTGTAATAAAATATGCATATCTGCTGCATCAACATCACAATCGGCAATAACAATATCATTAGCTCCCAAAACTGCAAAAGAAGTAGCTATAGAAGTTTTTCCTGTACCTCCTTTTCCCGAAATTACTACTATCTCCTTCATATCTTTTCTTTTATATCTAATATATAGCTACAAATACTCCCTAATTGAATTCTAACTTCAGGAATTTTGTCATAAAGCAATTCTCCTTTAGAATAAAGCTTTGCAATTTCTTTATCATTAGGTATTTTGGCAATAATTGGAATATTATTTTCAATACAATAGTTATTTACATCATCATTACCAATACCATGTCTATTTATTACAATGGCAAATTCCTTCTTAAGCTCCTTCATTGTTTCAATTGCAAGTTTAAGATCATTAAAGCCAAATGGTGTTGGCTCGGTAATAAGGATAATAAAATCAGCATCTTTTGTTGCTTCAATAACTGGGCAAGAAGTGCCTGGTGGCGAATCAAATATCTTTATTACGTCATCACTAAACTTACTATCAACATAAGTTTGTGTTTGCTTTATAAGTGGAACCGCCTGCTCTTCGCCAATAACTAAGCGACTTTCTATAAAATCAAAATTTGATGTTTTAAAATGTTTCAGTTCACCCATTTTTTTGGCAACCATAGGAAGCGAGTTAGTTGGACATAATTCAGAACAAGCATAACAAGAGTGGCATAATTCTGGAAAAACCATTATATCATCCATTATACGCAATACCGCATGATAATTACATACCATCTGACAGTTTCCACAAAGAGTACAAGCCGTACTATTCCATTCTGGAATCATTTTATACTTATCCTCTGAGTAATGTAAATCAGCCTTTAGAAATAAACCAGAGTTTGGCTCTTCCACATCCAAATCAACCAATACTACTTTATGTTTCTCGGCCAAATAGGCTGATAAATTTGTGGATAGTGTAGTCTTTCCTGTACCTCCCTTTCCACTTGCAATTGCTATTTTCATTTTATCTTTTATAATATTTATAATTACTAAATGCTAAAAAGTTTACACTCTATTTTTAGCTAATAATTCCTCTCTTATCATAGTATGACCACATTCAGGGCATTTCAAATCAGTACATTTAATCCCCTGTGCATGCTTTACTTTGGTGTCGCATTTAGCACAAACACAATAACCACCAAGGCCAAAACCACCACCATTATTTCTTCCTCTACCTCCACCATGTCCCATTCCTCTACCTAATCCTTGACCATCATGATTTCCAGTACCATTACCGTTTCCGTTTCCATTTCCGTTTCTATTTCCTCTATTTCTGTTCATAATATTAATTTTTAAAGGGTTATTTTTTCCGGCCACCTCTATGTCGCCTATTTACCGAACAACATCTACCGTGACCATATTTATTTGCCATATTATTCAAATCATCAGAATTACATTTTGGGCAGATTTCAACATGCTCATCAATGGATATTGTAAATATATATCCACAACTATTGCACTTTATACTATTGCTTTCAAAATGAATATTTCCACCTTCTATTTGAAGAAACATACCTTTTACTATGAATTCTGCTACTTTTTTTCTGGCACTGTCTATCAATCTCGAAAATGTAGATCTAGAAATATTCATCTCCTTTGATGCATCAAGATGTGACAAACCATTATTATCTGCTAAGCGTATTGCTTCATATTCATCTAATGATAAACCTATAGTTTGCAAATCTCTACTATTTACACCTATTGGCTTAAAAGCCGAATAAAGTGGAGGTGTTTTTACTATTCTATTATTTTGTGGTCGTGCCATAAGTAATTATTATACGGCAAAGATAATGCACATATGTGCATAATGAAAGAAATATTATATGAGATTTGTAAGCTTTTTCTTGTTTATTTGACACAAATAGAATGGTCAAAGTGGAGTTTGATTCAAATTTATCTAAATCCACATCCATTTCTAAACGCAAATCTTCACAAATAAATCAAGTATTACGTATATTTTTTCGCATCTTTGTATTCAATATGATAAAGCACTATTACTTCACACGGCTAATTATCCTAATACTAATAAGCTTAAGTTTTCAGCTATCACTCACAGCACAAAAAGATGGAGAGCTTGACTGGTGGACCGATAGGCATAATTGGGATGGACATACAGCGTGGTTTAATATGATGACTACCTCCGCCGCATATTTGGGACCGAATGCTTTACCTGTGCCCATAGTTAAGGATGGCTTAGTGGAACAAGAATACAGTTTCGAATTTCGCCCAGAAGCACATATATCTCCTGGCGACAAAACCTATGATTTATATACATCTTTTATAGCGCCACTGGGTGGAGTAGCCAGTTTCGAGGTGTTTATTGTTCCCATAGAATATTATAAATTAGATACTAATACTCGAAATGAGCGATTAGCCAGAAATTATAATGCTGAAGGGCATGCTGGAGGTGATTTTTGGTTTGGAACAAATATTCAAATAGTAAAAAACAAGAAATTCCCAGATTTAATGTTTTCTGCATATTTTAAAACAGCATCAGGCACAAATTTATCAGATGCAAGATACACCGATGCCCCTGCATACTATTTCTTACTAACCTCTGGAAAAACAGTTGATATTGATAAATCAAAGAATATAAGCCTTAGACTATCGGCTCACATAGGAGTATATATTTGGCAAACATGGATAGAAGAACACAGTCAGGACGATGCAGTTGCTTATGGAATTTCTGCCCGTTTACAAAACGAAAGATATTTTTGCAAATTATCATTTTCGGGATACAGTGGTTATTTGAACAATGGAGATAGACCTAATGTTTTTAGAGCCAAAGTAGGAACATATAATAAGCCTCTGAACTTTGTGCTTAATTATCAATACGGCATTACCGACTTCGAATATCAAAGCTTTGGTATATCATTAATATATCGTTTTGGCAAAATAAATAAGCAATAATGAAACATCTGCTAAACTATACAAAGGATATACGCTTTTGGATTATTGTTTTCTTTCTCGTCAGAATGATTGGCATAACTAATCCTCCATTAGAGGCAGCACATTCATGGAGGCAGACAACAGTTTGTATGGTATCTCGTAATTTTCTAGAAGTAGATAATAATATTTTTTACCCTAGGATAGATATTGCTGGAACTAAAACAGGGATTACAGGCATGGAATTCCCATTATTAAATTATACTATATATATAGTTGCAGAAATATTTGGGTATCAACATTGGTACGGAAGGTTAATTAATTTAATAGTTTCATCATTTGGCATATTTTTCTTCTTCAAATTAATTAAGAAATACTTTAATAAGGAATTAGCTTTCAAATCATCAATAATACTTTTAGCATCAATATGGTTTGCTTATTCCAGAAAAATAATGCCCGATACATTTGCTACTTCATTGGCACTAATAAGCATATATTACGGTTTAGCATTTTTTGATAATAGTAAAAAATATAAATACTTAATACTATATTTTATCTTTGGAATATCTAGTTTACTATCAAAAATTCCTGTAATATTCTTATTCACAATATTCATAATACCAATAATTAGCCACAAGAATTCTTTAAAAACCAAGTTATTATTCTCTACAATTTCTAGCGCATTACTTATTCCTGTTTTTTCTTGGTATTATATATGGGTGCCCTATTTGGTTTCAGAATATGGATTTTGGCATTTCTTTATGGGAGAATCAATAAGCGATGGGCTCTCTGATATAACTAATAATTTAGGAACAGTATTCAAGCATTTTTACGCAAATTCAATAAAATACATTGCATTCTTCTTCTTCATTATCGGACTTATATTTGCAGTTATTAAGAAAGAATCACTAATGATAATAAGCTTTGCAATACTATTCTTTTCTTTCCTAATAATAATGCTCATTGCTGGAGATACCTTTATACGCCATTCGTATTATATGATTGCTTTTGTACCTATAATGTCGTTATTTGCAGCATACGGAATTATTCAAATAAAGAAATCAAAACTTGCAACAGTAGTATTACTTTTTATTGTATTGGAAGGAATCCTTAATCAGCAGCAAGATTTCTGGCTTACAGAAAATCAACAAAGTATTGAGCAGTTAGAATCACAAATGGACAATATTTCAAAACAAAATGATTTGATTGCGATAAATAGTGACCAAAACCCAACTGCCATGTATTTTGCTCATCGCAAAGGCTGGGTAACTACAAATAAATTCCTAAATGATAGCATCTTAAGTCTAAAAAAACAAGGCTGTACTAATATTATTATTCTTAAAACCAGATTTGGAACGGATATACATTTAGATAAAAAAGTAGTTTTTGAAAACAAGTATTATCGCATATACAATTTATCAGATACTAATCATCAATAATTTTTAAATAGAAATTAAGACGAATATTATAACGTCAAAAAAGGGTCAAAACAATATTGTTTTGACCCTTTTACATACATATTATTATCTTTATCTATTTAAGTATCAGTTTTTTATTGATTGAATTAATCCCATCACTTATATTTAAATAATAAATACCTGTAGGCATTTCAGAAAGATCTATCAACTCATCTTTAGAATTAAGTTCGTCCAATTGCTTTCTAATTATTACTTTTCCTGTGGCTGTATAAATATTCATTTGCACACTGCCACTATTAACTCCGTCAAGATTGATATAGAACTTACCATTACTTGGATTTGGATAAATACTAATATCTAATAATCCATTAACATGTTCAATCCCCGTACAGGCCTCTACAATAATATCAATAGAATCGGTTTGCTCACAACCATCACTATTGCGTACAACTACAGAATAAGTATATGTTCCTACTCCTAAAATTTGAGCATCTATAGATAGAGTTTGCAAAGTAGAACCATCATTCCATAGATATATATAATTAGAACCTGCACCAGCATCAATATCAATTGTATGGTTAATACAAATAGTTTGGTCATCACCCAAATCAACAGTAGGAGAATCAAATACGTCAAAGTCTACTGTGTCGTAATTATAACAAGTATTGGCATCAACATAATAATAAATAATATTATTTGTTCCAACAGTAGCAGCAGCAGGACTAAAAACACTACCTATAAGACCGCTCGAAGCCGTAAGCAAGCCACCGGCAGGACTTGCCTGAATTTGTACATCAGCTTCATTATTGCAATAAGATACTGCAATATTATCGATACTTACTGTAGGTAAGGCATTTACTGTAATAATAACAGTATCCATATCAGTACATTGATTACTATTTGTAAAAGAGTAAATTAAAGTATCTATTCCCACAATAGCAGGGCTATAAATATTATTTGCAAGAATATTTCCCGTAAAAGTTCCCCCAACAGGGCTAACAACAGCTGTATCGTTATCTGCATTATGACAATATTGATTATCTAATCCACTGATTGAAACAGTTGGAGTAGGATATATACTCACATAAACAGAATCAGTATTTGAGCAACCATTAGCATCGGTGATATTATATTTCATCTTTGCCGAAATAAATAACCAACCCGATGGCACATAATAAGATGGATCAAATAAGTTACCCGTAATAGCTCCCGAACCGGAGAAAACACCACCAATCTGAGTTGGCACTAATGTATCAACAGCATAATTATTACAATAAGTTGAAGTATAACCGCTAAAGCTTGCATTTGGCAAGGCATTAACTGTTACATTAACAGTATCGGTATTACTACACGATTGCGCATTTGTGTATGTATATAACACAACAAAATTTCCAGCTCCTGCTGTTGATGCAGAGAATACACTACCCGAAGTTCCTGTGCCACTAAAGACTCCACCACTAGGTGTTGCTGTAATATTAACATCAGCAGCATTTAGACAATACTCATTTGCTAGATTACTAATACTTACAACAGGTATACTGACTGGCACCACTACTATACTATTACTTATAACAGCTTTAGTCCCTCCAGTAATTTTACAAAAATAGGTTCCTGCATCGCTAGCATCTAAACCATTAATAAATAATGTATCATTGGTTGCGCCAGAAATTCTGCTACTTCCTTTATACCATTGATAATGAAGTAAAGTACCATGCACAGCGGCAATACTCAAATAAGTAGTATCACCTATACATTCTGTATTAATACTAGGTTGTTGGTTTATTACAATAGCTGAAGTATTAGACTCGGTAAGCGACCCATGAATTGGATTAGCTCCATTTGTTCCGTTAAAATCAGTTTTTTTAGTTAGTATGGCAGTAGATGGATTATACTCATAAATAGTTCCTTTATTATTAGCACCACCAATCCATGCATAACCATATAATTTCCCATTTGCAGATTCCATAAGGTCACCCATTGGTTTTGAGCCAGTATTACTTACAGAGAAACTAGCTTTATTTGAAACAGTGGTAGCTCCAGGAATATATTCGTCAATAGCTCCACCATCATATTCTGTATTTCCAGAACCACCATTAGAAAGAACAAGATACATTTTGCCATCAGAGGCCATTAATGGAGTATTCCCTTGCGAATTATACCCAGTATAATTTAACATTTCCTTTTTCATAGTAAATGTAGATGTAGCCGGGTCGTATTCAAATAATGTACCTCTTGAGTAATAACTTTGCCCATTATAATTAGTAAATCCGTAAAGTTTGCCATTATCAGCTAAAGAAAGGCTCCCTTGAGGATAAGTTCCATCATTATATGTAAAGCTATGTTTATTAGTTATTATAGAAGTATTTATATCATATTGAAAAATAGTTCCACCATTATTTGCAGTCAAACCATATAGTTTACCATCCCAAGCTTCCACCATTTTCCCCATGGGTTTTATTCCAACTAAATTAGAGAAATCTGCTTTCTTTGTTATTACCCATGTATTAGTATCAATTTCGAAAA
>JAOZSY010000463.1 GCA_029939445.1 Bacteroidales bacterium | reverse complement strand
GAGTAGATAAAATGCCCGTAAAAGAGCTTTTATCACAACTGACCACCCATAAACGCGAATATATAAAGCAAATAGAGAACGGAAATTATCAGCCAAGCCCAATACTGGGAGTTGAGATTCCTATATCCAATGGTAAGAAGAGATTACTCGGCATACCGACAGTAATGGATAGGATGTTCCAACAAGCACTACACCAAGTACTGCAACCTATATTTGAGCCAGATTTCCAAGAACATAGTTATGGTTTTCGTCCTAAACGTAATGCGCATCAGGCAATTAAGCAAAGCCTAAACAATATCAATTCAGGATATCAACACATTGTAGATATTGACCTCAAAGCATTCTTTGATAAGGTAGAACATCATGTACTACTAGAATTGATATATCAGAAAGTAAAATGCGAAAAGACCCTGAAACTACTACGTTCGTTTCTAAAAGTACCGATACAAATCAATGGAAGATTAGTAAAACGAACCAAAGGAGTACCACAAGGCTCTCCTTTAAGCCCTTTGTTATCAAATATCTTGCTCAATGAGTTAGATAAAATACTTGAGAGAAGAGGCCATCGTTATATTAGATATGCTGATGATTTTAGTATCTACCTCAAAAGCAATAAAGCAGCAAAAAGGGTAGGAAATAGTATCTACAAATTTTTGCGAGACAAATTGCAACTACCAATAAATAGGGAGAAAAGCGGAATACGTAAACCTATTAACTTCACCACTTTGGGTTTTGGCTTTGTGCCAACCTATAAGAAAGGAGAAAAGGGAAAGTATCAATTAATAGTAAGGAAGTCTAAATGGCAAGAGCTCAAAGCAAAGCTTAAGCGAATTACCAAGAAGACAATTCCTGCTAGTTTTGATGAACGTATTACAGACATTAATTCACTATTATTTGGATGGGTAAATTACTTTAAAATAGCCTCCATAGAACAAAAGCTGAAGAAGTTAGATGAATGGTTACGAAACAGGTTAAGATACTGCATATGGCATCACTGGAAGAAACCTGAGAGAAAAAGGAAGAACCTAATTCGATTAGGGATTAAACCAGAACAAGCTTATGCTTGGAGTCGAACAAGAATGGGAGGGTGGGCAGTAGCTCAGAGTCCTATATTAATTACGACGATTACAATTGCACGTCTTAAAACGAAAGGTTACTGGAGTTTCAGAGATTATTTTAAACGTGTGAAGCCACATTAATGAACCGCCGTGTACGAGACCCGTATGCACGGTGGTGTGAGAGGCTCTCCCCGTCAGATTATCTGGCGGGGCAGTCTACTCGA
>JAOZSY010000044.1 GCA_029939445.1 Bacteroidales bacterium | reverse complement strand
TGTTTAATAATCATTATTATCTGCTTTTAAGGCCAAAATACTGGTTTCTGAATAACACCACCCATTTTCGTACAATCAACACAAGGTTTATCCATAACTTTAGCTTGGGGAATTCCCAATTCCGAATAAATATATGCAGGATATTCTCTCCAATTAATTTCACGATAACCAAACCTTAGTATTCGTATATTACATGAGTTATCAATTATTGTAAATGGAGAAGGAGGTACAAAAATTCTTTTTTCCTTTACTTCAGAAACTCCAAAATAGCCCAAAACTTCCTTATCACTAATAGTGGTATATGTTAGATTTCCTTTTACCTGTACTGGCTGAGTATTATACATACCACCACTTTGGTGTAAATTTAGACGCATTTGTGCCCAATAATCATATGCAAGCTCACTTATTGAATACTGTTTTATTAATAAACTGTATAAGTGTTGTAGCCTTTGGGATATATTATTTGTATAATTTAGCTGATACTCATTATAGATATTCTCAGAAAAATCCTTTGTCGAAAGTGGAAATATATCATAGATATCTCTTGTAATCCAGCAATACATCTTAGAGAAATCAGGAGGCTCTACCCTATTCATATGCCCATTCCACCAATACTCCAATGGATATGGAGAGTGATGCTCAAATGTCTCTATTATTTTATATAAATAATACTTGCTATCACTCTCTGAAGCATGCATATCGGTATAAAACTGGTAGCCTATTATACTAGAGCCTTCGTCACCTTGTGTTCTCCAATACACATCCCCAACCTCAGCACAAGAGGAAAACCCTTCAAAACTGGACTCAATAATAGCTCCTTGAGGAGTTTTTACTTGCACTTTATAACTTTGGCTTTTATCAATAAATGCAATATCCACATTTGCAACATATACCCCAGGTCCTTGTTCAAAATATACTAACTCTGAATTATCGCTACGTATAACTTTTACATTGCAGTGTTCAACAAAAATTCTCTTGGGGCTACTAATACCCGAAGATAATGAAACAACTACTTCCTGAGGACCTACCTCATCAGCAAATATTCCGGATACTACATATTTTTCCGTATCATAAATCTCTATGTCTGGCTCAATTTCTTTTACACAAGAATATGCCAACATACTTACTAATGCTATCAATAACAGCCTATATTTACTCCCGAATTTATTATTGTTCTTATTCATAAATATCATAATTAATTGGCATCAAAATTACCAAGCTTAAAAATCCATGTAGCCGTAAATACTGGAATTGCAATAACTGAGTATTGATTTGTTTTAACACCTTTACTTGATGTTGTAAAATACACCGAATAAGGATTATCTCTTCCCGTAAGATTATATATACTCAGCACAAGGGAGCTGTGGATAAATTTATCTCTTCTAAGATTTCCTTCAATGGTTAGTGATGCATCCATTCGGAAATAATATGGAATCCTATATGCGTTTCTATCAGAATAATCAACAAAAGGAATCCCATTAATATAGTATATTGAAATAGGAAATGTTATTGGCCTTCCAGTCTGATAATTCATCGTTGTGGAAAAATTTACCCTTTTACTCAGTTTAATATTAAGAAATAAATTCACTGAGTGAGGAATATCGTATGCCGAAGGATAAGCTTTCCCATTATTTATATTTTGCCAATGCTCCTCCCCTTTTACTTCAACCATTGATCTTGAATAAGTATAAGCCAACCACCCCGTAAAACGATATTCGCCACGGCGACGAAGCATAAATTCTAAACCATAAGATTTCTGTGTCCCCTGCAAAACACTTAGCTCTACTTTATCATTAGCAAGAAAATCTGCCCCATCTCTAAATTCAGTAAAATCAGTAGTATGTTTATAATAACCCTCCAATGAGGCTTCCATTCCATATTTTACAATGTCTCTAAAATAACCTAGCGAAAACTGATTGCTTCTTGAGGGTTTGAGATGGTAATCGGCAAGCTTCCATTGACTAGTAGGAGCTACAGTAGCTGTAGGATTAAGCATAAATAAACTCTGGTGCATTTGGGTAAATGATAATTTTACATTTGATCTTTTCGAAGCTACAATATTTGCTGCAAACCTAAACTCAGGGAAATGACTCGTAGAGATAACTTCATTATTTCCATAATGTAAAGTATCTATTACATAGTATTCATCTATTAATTTATCATCTTTATATTCATATATATCCTTAGGCCCCATAGCATTATATAAAGTATATCTAAAACCCGCATTTAATTCCAACCATTCGGTAGGATTCCATACATCAGTAATATAAATTGCATTCTCAATTCCTTTTTCACTACCCATATCAACAGGGCTCAACTTAGAAGAATAAAGGGGCATAACTTTGCCTCTATCCAATCCGTAGAATATTGAGTTAATACCAAATTTTATTTTATTATTATTATTTATAATATAAGTAAAATCAGCTTTAAACTCATTTTGCGCTATACTATAATCATGCTCATACGAACGCGAAGGCTCAATATTATCCCATGAGCCAAACTTATACATAGAACCTACTAGAGCATAATTTGCTCTCAATCTTTTACCATAAGACTGGTTTATCTGCAAAGACACACCGCTGGTAGAGTACTCATACTCATTAAGATGCGAAAAAGCAAACCTATCACCACTATGATAAGCAAATAATGAAACTTGCGTTTTTGGTAAATCGTAATACACTCCCAAAGAGAAATCGGAAAAATCTACCTCACTATTACTAATGTCTTTATCATTAACTTTTTTTAGAATCCAGTTGGAGTATGATTTTCTAGCACTAACAAGCAATGATAATTTATCGTCAATAATAGGAATTGAAGAAACCAAATTAGCAGCCATAGGGCTAACACCTCCATGTAATGAGAATTCTTTTCTATTTCCCTTACGAGTTTCAATATCAAAAACAGAGGAAAGTTTTCCTCCAAATTCAGAAGGAATATATCCTTTATAAATTGTAAAATCTCGAATTAAATCGGCATTAAAGGCAGGAAAAAAACCAAGCATATGCGATGTGTTAAAAACAGGTATCTTATTAAGATAAAAGGCATTTTGATCAGAACCACCACCCCTCACATTTATACCAGAAGTTCCTTCACCAACGCTTACTATACCAGGCAACATTGCCGAAGCTTTTATTACATCAGGCTCACCAACCATTACAGGAAGTTTTTTTAGTGTTTTACCAGAAACCTTTTCAATACCAGGGTCACGTTTCATAAGGCTCATTTGCCTATCACCATATATATTAATGCTAGATAACTCAACACTTTTGGTACTCAAAATAATATCAAAATGCCCTTGCTCATAAACTAGCAAACGATATTCTTGGGTTTTCATTCCCATCGATTTTATTACTATAATATATTTCCCAGTTACTAATTCCATTTCTGCAATACCTTGCTTATCCGCTACTGCTCCCTTTTGCAAACTTTTAATATAAATTGTAGATCCTGGAATTACATTTCCATTTTCCAAGCTAGTAATTCTTGCAATAATTTTTACCTTTGTGTTTTGCTTATAATTAGATCTTCTACCAATAATTATTTTCTTTAGCACTGCTGCTTTTGCTGTTCTATAATAGCGAATTTCGTCCTTCTTTGAAGTATCAATTTCCTCAACCGGCTGCTCATATTTATATTGCACAACCGATAATGGCACTACATAATCCTTGGTAATAACAATGGAATTATTCCAAATAATTACCTGATAGTATAATGTATCTACCGCCATTTTTACAGCTTGCAGAGCTGTAGCGTTACTAACCTTTAATGTAATGCTCTTCGATTTTAGACTATTGTCGCTATAATAAATCTTAGTTCCACTTTCGGAGGTGATCTTATCGCAAAATTTCTGAAAACTTAAGTCTGTACAATTTATGTTTATATTATTCTTTTGAGCAATTAGCGATACGCTAAAACCAAATGATAACAACAGAAATAATAAAGCTCTAGTTCTCATTTCTACCATTTATTTATAAATATCAGCAATTCTAATAATTCAGGTTCCGACATTTTCTGAAGTTTATATTTTTTTGATTTCAAAAATGCTTTAACTTCTTTTTTCTTATCCTGATTAATAACTCTTAATAAACCACGGTTATTATTAACTAAATAATACTTCTTACCATCAGAATAATGCATAGTACTTATACGTTTAGTAAACTCATACTGAATATCATTAAGCTTAGTTTTAAGCACCAATTCTTTAGAATAATGAATAAGAAATCTACATTGCTTATATTCAACTTTATTAAAGATATAATAGTCATCAGTAATAGTTCTATTAATAACAAATAACTTTTTATCCAATAAGAAAGAATCAAGATTAGCCATTGATATGGCGATTAATTTTTCAGCACCTTCTGTATCATTAAATTTCAAAACTATATTTTGGTTATATACATCGTAGTTAAGCAATACATTATCGAATTCTACACCCATCTTCCACACATTTCCTTTGGGATATTCTTTATTTTTCAAAAACTGGTTTCCACCAACACTACTAGATGGGAAATAGGTGTAATATCTTCCGTTATAAAGTCTATTATCCAAGCCCAAATCTGCACTCTTATCTCCTTGTGCAAAGGCACTTAATCCCAAGCTAAAAAAGCTATAAGCAATTACAAAAATACGTAAGAATAATAATTTCATGTTTGATAATCTAAATCTGCAAGCTTATAATAAAAATAGATAAGAAATCATAAGCCTTTGGTTGCTAAAATAATATAAGTTATGCTACAAAAAACAAAATTGGAGTATTACTTTGTCATCAAAATAAGCAGTTATTCTCACTTCATTCCTCCAAAAAAAGAGACTAAAAAAAGACCTCAGAAGCTATATTTTTCTTTAAAATTATTAAAAACACCCCACTTTTACTGTCTTTTCATAATTACCTATTTTTCAATATATTAAAAATTAATGTAACCTTTTCTATTAACAATAGTATACAAGTTTTCAACAATGTGGGATTTAGTGGGATTTAGTGGGAAAATTTGCAGTAAATTAGCACTCTGAAATTAAGGTATATGGTAAATATTATCGGTTCATACGAATGCAAATTAGACTCCAAGGGTAGACTAGCACTACCATCGGGGCTAAAGAAGCAGCTACAAAGTATTGTAGGTGAAGGATTTGTATTGAAGCGGTCTGTTTTTCATAAGTGTTTAGAGTTATACCCAAAAAGCGAGTGGAATCGTGAAATTACGGGTGTAAATAAGCTAAACAGATTCGTTAAAAAGAACAACGATTTCATCAGAATGTTCATGGCGGGCGTCAAAATGCTCGATATGGATGCCTCTGGTCGCCTTCAGATTTCAAAAGACCTGATAAATTTTTCAGGTATCAAGAAGGAGGTTGTACTATCATCCTCGGTGAATAGAATTGAAATTTGGGAAAAAGAAGCGTATGAAAATACGGTTAATAATCCTGATGTAGATTTTGCTCAATTAGCCGAAGAAGTGATGGGAAACATCAATCTTGACGAGATAGAGAGCTAATCTGCAATAATAAAATATGTCAAATTATCACACTCCAGTAATGTTGGAGAAATGTATTGAGGCCATGAGTCTTTCCCAAGGGAAGGTATTTGTTGATGTCACTTATGGTGGTGGTGGGCATTCTGCGCATATTCTTAATAATATGAGTAAGGACAGCAAGCTATATGCATTTGACCAAGATGCAGAGGCTCGCGAGAATAAAATTGCAGATTCAAGAATAGTTCTTATTGGTCAAAATTTCAAATATCTAAAGAATTATTTAAGGCTATATAAAGCTACTCCTGTAGATTCTATCCTAGCAGATTTAGGTGTTTCGTCGCATCAGTTTGATAAAGGAGAGCGTGGTTTTTCAACTCGTTTTGATGGTCCATTGGATATGCGAATGGATAAAAGCAAAGGACAAACTGCAGCGGATTTACTTAACAATATTGAACTACAATCGTTAATAGATATTTTAAGAAACTATGGCGAATTGCGTAATGCTTTTAAATCAGCAAATGCAATTATCGAATATCGAACCAACAAACCCTTAGAAACTACAAATGATTTAAAACTAGCATTAGCATCATGTGCCCCACGAGGCAAAGAAAACAGATATTTTGCACAAGTATTTCAGGCAGTACGAATTGAATTAAATCAAGAGCTTGAAGCATTAAAAAGCATGCTAGAGCAAGCATTAGATGTACTGCGACCAGGAGGAAGACTTGTTGTTATGTCATATCATTCACTGGAAGACAGGTTAGTAAAAAACTTTATAAAATCAGGAAATTTTCAAGGTAAGATTAAAAAAGACTTTTTCGGAAAAGCAGAGGTGCCATTCAAGCATATTAGTCGAAAGCCAATTACTGCCGATGAGCAGGAATTAAAAGAAAACCCAAGATCGAGAAGTGCTAAATTACGAATTGCAGAAAAGCTATAGCGCTATGTGGGGAAAAAAAGATAAAAATACAAAAGCCAAAAATAGTCCTATACAGGAGAGTGCGGAAAATTCAAGCTCCCCAATAAAATCTCTAAACATTAAATTGCCATCTGTAAAGCTAGGTTTTGCAGGAAGTATAGTGTCTCTAATTGATGGAAGCTACTTAACCTCAAAGGCTCTTGCTCGAAATACTCCTTATATACTTTTCTTGACATTATTGGCATTTCTATATGTAGCAAATAGTTTTTACGCACAATCAAAAGCTCACGATATTGAAAGAATCACAAGAGAGCTAAAAGACCTTAGAGATGAACATATCAGTATAAAATCTGATTTAATGTATCGTACAAAAAAATCGGAAGTAGCAAGTCAACTTAGATACCGAGGCATAAAAGAGGCTACCAAGCCCCCTTTTAAAATATTCATTAAGAAGGAGGAGATAGAATAATGGCAAGAGCATTACGAAAGTCCAGCGTTATACGAATTTATGCATTATATGCATTAATGGTTTTGGCAGCATTAACCATATTGGGGAAAATTATCCAACTTCAGTTTATAGAAAATGAGCATTGGGAAAAGATTTCTGAAAAACAAAGATTCAAAAAGATAGATGTAAAGGCCATCCGCGGAAACATATACTCTGCAGACAACAACCTTTTAGCCACATCAGTACCTATTTATAATTTATTTTGGGATGCCGTAGTGGTTAAGCAACCGATATTTTATGAAAACCTTGACTCCATGGCTATAGGCTTTGCTAGTATTTATAAAAATGAAGATAAGCATGCTTTTAAGAAAAGAATAAAAGACTCCTACGAACGAAGGAAACGATATGTAAGAATTAGGCGCAAGGTAACTTATGCGGAGCTGAAACAAATTAAAAAACTTCCTATTTTCAATTTAGGGAAATATAGAGGTGGATTAATTATAGAGAAACAAGAGCGTAGAAAGCGCCCTTATGGAATGCTTGCAAAACGTACCATTGGTAATTTTAGCATATATAAAAACGAGTACGTAGTTGGCTTAGAAGGTGCCTATAATCACATACTACAAGGCACAGATGGAAAAAGATTACAAAAGAAAATATCTGGCGGGTGGCAATATGAATTTAGCGACACTCTTATTGATCCTATTAATGGAATAGATATTATAACAACACTAGATGTTAATTTGCAGGACGTTGCCGAAACTTCTTTAAATAAAGCATTGGAAATACATAAAGCGGATTGGGGTTGCGCAATAGTTATGGAAGTAAAGACTGGTCATATTAAGGCTATTGCAAACTTAAAACACGATACTGCACGCAACAACTACTACGAAGGATTTAACTATGCAATAGGAACAGCAACAGAGCCTGGCTCAACTTTTAAGTTAGCAACGATGATGGTATGCCTTGAAAATAAAGTTGTTACTCCTAAAAGCATTATCAAAACAGGAAATGGTAGCTATACGCATTACGAAGCAACTATTCACGATTCCCATGAAAATGGTGATATTACTGCAAGTCAAGTATTAGAATTAAGTTCCAATGTAGGTATTTTCAAGATTGTTCTTAAAGGTTTTGAAAATAAACCCCAAGAGTTCATTGACGGCATTTATAGCATGAATCTTAATGAGCCATTAGGATTACAGATAAAAGGCGAAGACAAACCATATATTAAAACTCCACAAGACAAAAGCTGGTCAAAGTTATCACTACCATGGATGTCCATTGGTTATGAGCTTAAGCTAACGCCAATGCAGGTTCTTAACTTTTATAATGCCGTAGCTAACAATGGTAAAATGGTAAAACCAAGTTTTGTAAAAGCAATCCATAAAACTGGAGAAACTAAGCAAGAATTTGAAACAGAAATAATAAATCCTCAGATTAGTAGTGCTAAAACTATAAGTCAAGTACAAAAAATGCTTGAAGGAGTTGTGGAAAATGGAACAGCAAAAGCACTAAAAAATTCTCCATACCCTATTGCTGGCAAAACAGGAACAGCTCAAATATCTAATAAAAAGGGCTATAACAAAAGAAATTATCAAGCTTCATTTGTAGGTTATTTCCCTGCAGATAATCCTAAATACTCATGCATTGTGGTAGTAAATAATCCAAGTACAGGACAATACTACGCAAGCACTGTTGTGGTACCTGTATTTAAGGATATTGCCGACAAAATATATGCTAGCGACTTAAGTATGCAAGTACATGCCGAAAAGGACACCATATTTATTGCTCCAAATTCTAAAGTAGGCGCAAATAAGAGCATCGTTGAAATATATAATTATTTAGGATATGAAATTAAAAATCCTGAATTACAAGCTAGTTACATAGCGGGATATGCTACTAATGATAGCATTAAACTCTACAAAAGAAAATTAACACATAATAAAATGCCAAACCTTAAGAACATGACTGCGCAGGATGCCATATTCCTTATAGAAGAACTAGGGCTAACTGCAAAAATTAATGGATTTGGTAAAGTAATAAATCAATCTATTCCTAAAAATACAAGAATAAACTCAGGCGATATAGTTACAATAACAATGAATCATTAAGAAAATGAGTAATATAAATGATGTATTAGATAGCATTAAGGTTTTAGAATTTCACAAAGGAAGTTCTCCAAAGTTTAATGCTATACAATTTGATTCTAGGAATATTTCTAAGAACGACATCTTTGTTGCCGTAAAAGGAACACAAGTAGACGGGCACAAATATATTGAGAATTGCATTAAAGATGGCGCTACTACTATTGTTTGTCAAGAATTACCCTCACAAATAAACTCTAAAATAAATTATATAAAGGTTAGCAATTCGGCAAAAGTATTAGGCCAACTATCATCAAATTATTATGATAATCCTTCTTCAAAATTAAAGCTTATTGGAATAACAGGAACAAATGGCAAAACATCTACTGTTACTATTCTTTTTAATTTATTCAAAAAACTAGGTTATCATGTTGGCTTACTTTCTACGGTAAGCAATAAAATTAACGATAAAGAGATTAAAGCTACACATACTACTCCTGATGCCATACAGTTAAATGCACTTTTAAACGAAATGGTAGAAGAAGGCTGTGAATATTGTTTTATGGAAGTAAGTTCACATGCTATTGTTCAAGAGCGCATTGCAGGATTACATTTCACTGGAGCATTATTTTCAAACATCACTCACGACCATTTAGATTTTCATAAAACATTCAAAGAATATATAAAAGCAAAGAAAAAATTCTTCGATGATTTAAACTCTGATGCTTTTGCGTTGGTAAATACTGATGATAAGAATGGTAAAGTGATGCTTCAGAATACTAAAGCCTCAAAACGCACTTATGCTATAAAAACTATTGCCAATTATAAAGGCAAAATCATTGAAAATGCAATGAGTGGTTTGCATTTAGAAATAAATTATAAAGAAATATGGATTCCATTGGTAGGCGAGTTTAATGCATATAATATAATGAGTGTATATGCTACTGCAATGGAATTAGGCGCTGATGAAATGGAAGTATTACAGGAATTAAGTACTGTAGAAACAGCAGAAGGGCGTTTCGAATTTATTAAAGGAGACAATGAGATTAATGCCATTGTTGACTATGCCCATACTCCTGATGCACTCAAGAATGTATTAGATACAATAAATGCTATTAGAGGTGGCAACGGAAAATTAATAACCGTTGTAGGTACTGGCGGAGATAGAGATAAAAGCAAGCGCCCAATTATGGCACAAATTGCTGCTGACAATTCGCAACAACTGATACTTACTTCCGACAACCCACGCACAGAAGACCCCGAGAAAATCTTAGATGATATGGAGGCAGGCATTACACTGGATCGTAAACGCATAACCCTAAGAATAAGCAATAGAAAAGAGGCAATACGAACAGCTTTTGCATTGGCAAATGCTGGTGATATTGTATTAGTTGCAGGCAAAGGACATGAAAAATACCAAGAAATAAATGGTGTAAGACACCATTTTGATGATAAAGAAATAATTACTGAAATAATTAAAAATAAATAATATGCTATACTACTTATTTGATTACCTAAAAGAGCTAGGCATACCAGGAGCGGGTGTATTTCAATACATTTCTTTCAGGGCGGCGATGGCAGTTTTTACTTCGCTACTTATTTCACTAATTTTCGGAAAGAGCATTATCCGCATGTTACAAAAGCAGCAAATTGGAGAAACTGTTCGCGACTTAGGATTGCAAGGGCAAATAGAAAAGCAAGGAACTCCAACAATGGGTGGGCTTATAATTTTAGGAGCTATTATTATTCCTACATTATTGTTTGCAAAACTCAATAATATTTACATTATCCTAATGCTAGTTTCAACAGTATGGCTTGGTGCAATAGGCTTTACCGATGATTATATTAAAGTTTTTAAGAAAAATAAAGACGGATTAGCAGGAAGATTTAAAATTCTTGGACAAATAGGACTTGGGCTTATTGTTGGCCTTACAATGTATTTTCATAACGATATAGTAATTCGCGAGAAATTTGATAATCAAACAGTAATAGAAAATAAAGCAGCCTCACCGTTCAATACTGGGTCTGATGATATTTTTAAACCCGAAGAGAAAAATCTAAAAACAACAATACCATTTATTAAGAATAACCAATTTGACTACTCATGGCTACTATCATGGATGGGAGATGGATATCAGAAATACACATGGCTAATTTTTATTCCATTTGTAATAATAATAATAACAGCAGTATCCAATGGAGCTAACCTCACCGATGGACTCGATGGGCTGGCCACGAGTACTTCGGCAGTAATAGCAGCAACTCTTGGTATACTCGCATGGATTTCTGGCAACTTTATTTTCGCCGATTATCTAGATATAATGTATATCCCCCACACTGGTGAATTAGCAATTTTTATGAGTGCCTTTATTGGAGCAGCAATAGGCTTTTTATGGTATAATTCATATCCTGCTCAAGTGTTTATGGGAGACACTGGCAGTTTAGCAATGGGTGGAATAATTGCTGTTTTCGCAATAATCATCAGAAAAGAACTTTTAATACCATTATTATGTGGAGTATTCTTAGTAGAAAACCTCTCCGTGATAATTCAAGTAGCATATTTTAAATACACTAAAAAGAAGACCGGAGAAGGCAAAAGAGTATTTCTTATGGCTCCCCTTCATCATCATTTTCAGAAGAAAGGATATCATGAAGCTAAAATTGTACAACGATTTTACATTATAGGAATTATGCTTGCTGTACTTACAATTGCAACACTAAAACTTCGATAACAAAACTAAAACAATATATATACAAACGTATTATGGATATAGAAAAATTAGCACAACAAGGACGATATACAACTTACGGAACAATGGCTGGGGGAATTGCCGCCAAACTTCAAGGTATAAGAAACGAGACTATCAAAGGATGTTTTTGTAATAATGAAGGTCATTCGCACCGCCTTGAGAAAGTTACTAATGTAAGAGGCGTAAAATTCATTAATGACAGCAAGGCCACAAAAGTAAATGCTGCTTGGTATGCATTGGAAACAATGAATCGCCCAACAGTATGGATAATGGGTGGTCAGGATAAAGGCAATGATTATTCAGACTTAATTCCTTTAGCTCAAGATAAAGTGAAAGCTATAGTTTGCCTTGGGCTTGACAATCAAAATATTATCGATAGTTTTTCGGGGATTGTGCCCGAAATTCTAGAAACTCAAACTATGAATGATGCCGTATTAAGCGCATTCTATTTATCAGAAATTGATGATGTGGTATTGCTTTCACCAGCATGTCCAAGCTTCGATCTTTTTGAAGATTATAAAGAAAGAGGTGATAAATTTATTCGTGCAGTACAAGACCTCTAATAGAAAATAGCATAAAATAAGTGAGATGTTAAACATTAAAGATATAAGGACAAATTTTAGTAACAACCAATATGGTGATAAGATTATATGGATAGTAGTAATTGCTCTATCTATACTTTCTTTATTGACAGTTTGGAGTTCTACAGGCTCTCTTGCATACCGTGAGCAAGGGGGAAATATATCCTTCTATTTTCTTAAACATGGTGGGTTAATGCTGTTTGGCTTAGGAATAATGTTTGTTGCACATCTAGTTCCTTATAAATACTATTCACGCATTTCGCAGATAATGCTTTTTATCTCGATACCTTTATTACTATTCACATTAGCTTTTGGTACTAATTTAAATGATGCTAGTAGGTGGATTAATATTCCTGTAATAAATTTAAGTTTCCAAACTTCGGATTTAGCTAAAATTGCATTAATAATGTACCTCGCAAGAATGCTGAGCAAAAAAGAAAAGAACATTAAAGATTTTAAAACAGGATTTCTACCATTAATAATTCCTATTCTATTAACTGTAATATTGATTTTTCCTGCTAACTTTTCTACTGCAGCAATCCTTTTTACCACAAGTATTATTCTACTTTTTATTGGTAATATAAATATGAAATACATTATGGGCCTAGTAGCCCTTGGTGTTGCAATGGTTTTACTTGCATGGTTAATCTCTACAACATATCCAAATCTTCTTCCTAGGATAGAAACATGGAAATCGAGGATTGAAAATTTTACAAACAAAGACTCAGGTAGTAATTACCAAGCCGACCAATCAAAAATAGCTATTGCAACAGGTGGCCTTTTCGGAAAGCTCCCTGGTAATAGTTTACAAAGAAACTTTCTACCACATCCCTATTCTGATTTTATTTATGCAATAATAATTGAAGAATATGGTCTTATAGGTGGTTTTATGGTATTAATAGCATATCTAACATTACTATATCGGGCAATTCAAATAGCAATACGAAGTCCGGGAAGTTTTGGAGGATTTCTGGCAATTGGCTTAATGTTTAGCCTTGTATTTCAGGCATTTATAAATATGGGAGTAACAGTAAATATATTACCTGTTACGGGTCAGCCACTTCCTATGCTTTCCATGGGAGGCACATCATTATGGTTTACAAGTTTTGCAATTGGAATAGTATTGAGTGTAAGTAAAGAAGTAAATAAAATAGAAACAGCGGAGGAAAACAATCATGAATAAGAAAAGAAAATTCATTATCAGTGGTGGTGGCAGTGGAGGCCACATATTTCCAGCAATTGCTATTGCAAATGCTTTAAAAGAAGCACATCCAAACTGTGACATATTATTTATTGGAGCAAAGAATAAAATGGAGATGGAGAAAGTTCCAGCTGCAGGTTATCCTATTGAAGGACTGTGGATAAGCGGATTCCAGAGAAGCCTTTCTCCAAAAAATCTGAGCTTTCCTTTTAAACTTTTATCAAGTCTGAGAAAAGCAAAACAGATTATTAAAAGATTTAATCCAGATTTGGTTATTGGTGTTGGAGGTTTTGCAAGTGGTCCTACCCTATATCAAGCAGCAAAAATGGGAATTCCAACACTTATACAAGAGCAAAATTCTTACCCAGGAATTACTAATATCATTTTATCAAAAAAAGTAGATAAGATATGCGTAGCCTATGATAATTTAGACAAATATTTTCCTAAAGAAAAAATATATTTCTCAGGAAACCCTATACGAAAAGAAGTAGTAAACATAGCTAACAAAAGGGAAAAGGCATTAGAGTTTTTTGGTCTTAAAGCCGACAAACCAGTAGTGTTAGTTGTTGGAGGAAGCTTAGGTGCACGTACGATAAATGAAGCTATAGAGGCAAACTTAGAGGCGTTCCACAACAACAATATTCAACTTATATGGCAAACTGGTAAAAACTATTTTCACCAAGCCGACAAAGCTGTATTAAACTTAGGAGAAGAAGGCATAAAAGCAACAAGATTTATTATAAAAATGGATCTTGCTTATGCTGCAGCAGACATAGTTGTTTCAAGAGCTGGCGCAATTGCTATTTCAGAATTATGCGTAGTTAAGAAGCCTGTGATTCTAATTCCTTCACCATTTGTGGCAGAAGA
>JAOZSY010000227.1 GCA_029939445.1 Bacteroidales bacterium | reverse complement strand
TGCTCCAAAACAAAAATCAAAAACTTTGGGCTGATAGTTTGTATTATGATAGAAATACTGGCTTTGGACAAGGCTTCAATAACGTAAAGCTATTTGATTCCACAAAAAACCTTATTGTTACAGGCAATTACGCTGAATATTATGAGCATGGAGGATTTTCATATTTTGCAAAGCATAGTCAAGCAATCGTTATTGATGAAGAAGGTGATTCACTATATTTACATGGCGACACATTAATGCTGGAAACTGACACTAATCAAGAGGCTAAAACAGTCTATGTATATAATCACACACAGTTTTATAAGAGTAACTTACAAGGCAAATGCGATTCTTTAGTATATTTCTTACAAGACTCTATGCTTACTATGTATTCCCGTCCTCTTATTTGGGGAGAAAAAAGTCAAATATCAGGACAAAAAATCAGGGTATATATGGCTAATGGCGATCTTGATAAGATATATATCGACACAAACTCATTTGTACTCCAGAATGATAGTTTGGAATACTATAATCAAATCTCGGGAAGAAATATGCTTGTTCATTTTAAAGACGGCTCTATGGATTACGTGGATGTATTTGAAAACGCACAGAGCATTTATTTTGTAAGAGAAGAAGATAGCACACTTTCGGGTGTAAACCTTGGTGCTTCAAGTGATATGCGTATAGAATTTATACCTGGAGGAGTAGGCAATATTGTTTACTTAAGCAGAGTGCAGGCTAGCCTAAATCCCGTAGATAAACTTTCGAAAAGATCTTTATATTTAAGAGGATTTAAATCATATTTGCATTGGAGACCTCGTATAAAAGAAGAAATTTTTATATGGGAACCAGATAAGAAAGATAGAATAAACTAATACTACTATAATAAGTCTAAAAAATACATTTTTATCAATTAGCTATGAGAAACCTACTTACCATAATTATATTTTTATCAATATCCATATTTTCATTTGCCGATTTTGTTCCAAAAAAGGTAGCAGAGAAAGCTGCTCTTAAATACATTAAGGCTTATTATAATCATATTGAGAAAAATGGCAATAACATAATAATAAACAATACTATAATAACAGAGTACAATAATAGAGTTGTATATTATACCGTTGTTTTTAGTAATGGTAATTTTGTACATATTGCTGCAGAAGATGCATCATATCCAATATTAGGATTTAGTATTGATGGCAAAATAAATAAAGAGATAAATGCTGATAATTATAATAGTTGGATGCTGCAATATGCCAAAGCTATCAACGAAATTCAAGAGAACAAAATACCAACAACAAAAGAAATACAGGAGAAATGGAATAGTATTACCAGTTCTCAAAAAAGTATTTTCTTTAGTTCAAAATCAACTGCTCCATTATTATTAAGCAAGTGGAATCAAGATAGTCCATATAATGCAGAATGCCCTATTGATGCTAATGGTCCTGGAGGAAGAGTTTATGCTGGATGTGTAGCCGTTGCTATGGCTCAAGTTATGTATTACTACCGTTATCCTGAATATGGAACAGGAAGTCACTCATATTATCATAATGTATACGGCGCACAATCTGCCAATTTTGCTGCTACCAACTATAAATGGAACGAAATGCAAAATGAAATGTCTTATGGTGGTAATTTTCAGATTGCTCAACTGCTTCAACATTTGGGAATAAGCGTAGATATGGGATATTCTGCTAGTGGCTCTGGAGCTTTCTCCTTCACTGCAGCAAGTGCTTTAGTAAGTTATTTTGGCTATCAAAGTTCTACTTCACTCGAAAGCCGCAGTGATTACACTCAAACACAATGGAATAATATGCTTATTGCACAACTAAATAGTAATAAACCTATGTATTACCATGGTAGAGATAGCCAAGGCAATAGCGGGCATGCTTTCAACTTAGATGGTTATCAAGGAACAGATCATTTCCATTTTAATTGGGGTTGGAGTGGCTCATATGATGGCTACTATTATTTATCACAATTAAACCCAGGTGGCAACGATTTCGCTACAGGCCAAGGAGCTATAATAAATATATATCCTGCTAGTAATTATCCTCAATACTGCACTTCTACTTTAACAACATTAACAAAAAGAAAAGGAACTCTAACCGACGGAAGTGGCCCTCTTGATTATTTGCCAAACTCGTCATGCGAATGGCTAATAAAGCCAAGTGATAATATTAAGAATCTGAAAATTACTTTTGATAGATTTGATTTATCAAATAACGATACCCTATTTATTTATGATGGTGACAGCATATCTGCTCCTATTCTTGCAAAGTTAAGCGGAAGCACATTACCAAACTATATCACATCTACTCAGAGTTCTGTACTATTAAAATTAATAACTAACTCTACAAATCAGGACAATGGTTTTTCTTTGAGCTATAAATCCTATGATAATATTTATTGTAATGGGCTTAAAACATTAACCGACACAGTTGGCTCCATTTCTGATGGCTCAGGAACAAATCCTTATAATAACAACTCATCATGCAAATGGTCTATTAAGCCATCTAATGGTTTACCCATAAGACTAACTTTTGATAGCTTTGATACTGAAAACGGGGTTGATATTGTTAAAGTTTATGACCCAAAACCAACGCCATCGGTTCTTTTAGGTATGTTTTCTGGAAATAATATTCCTTCATCTGTATTTTCTCCAAGTGGGGAAATGTTAATTTTCTTTATCTCTGATCCACAGAATACTTTTCAAGGTTGGAGTGCAAGCTATATTACAGGAGAATCGGTAGGAATTAATGAAACAATAGATGAAAAACCATATAAAATCCACCCTAATCCTGGGAAAGACTATATCCATATCTTAAATAAAAAAGAACTAAGTATTGAAGAAATAAATATCTATTCCATAAATGGAAAGATTGCAAAGAGTATTAATAATAACGATACAAATAGATATGATATAAAAATTGATATTAGAGAACTCTCTCAAGGAATCTATTTTATTCATATTAAGAATAAAAAAACCACATCCATACAAAAGCTAATTATTTTATAAAATCACACTTTCATAAATCGAAGTTTTAAAACTCCTTATTTAAGTCTACCTATTGTAATAATGCTAGTTTACGGCAATGCACAATAAAAATAACAAATTATTACTTATTACAAGAAATATTAACACTCTTTAATATCTTATAATTGACCGTATTATAAATAATTATATTTTTGCCGAATATTACTAATTAACAGTTATACAGAAAAATTAAAAATTATTATGGAAAACGTAGATTTATATTATGAGCACGCAGTTACATTTATTATGGACTTTGGGCCAAAAGTAATTGGTGCAATTTTAGTCTTGTTTATTGGACTAAAGCTTGTAAAAATGGTTACAACAACCTCTAAAAAAGTCATGCTAAAAAGAGGCATGGATTCATCATTAATCCCTTTCTTAGTAGGAATAATGAATATGGGGCTTAAAGCACTTGTAATAATAAGTGTGATGAGTATGGTAGGTATAGAAATGACATCTTTCATTGCTCTATTAGGAGCTGCCGGTTTGGCAATTGGTATGGCATTATCTGGCACTTTGCAAAATTTTGCTGGAGGAGTTATGATACTTGCTTTTAAACCTTATAAAGCAGGTGATTTTATTGAAGCACAAGGTTATATGGGAATTGTTAAACATATTGATATTTTCAATACTGTATTAAATACTGTAGATAACAAAAAAGTAATACTTCCAAACGGACCTCTTTCTACGTCCTCACTAATAAATTATTCTTCAGAACCAACACGAAGAGTGGATTTCTCTTTCGGCATTGGATATGGTGACGATATTGATAAGGCACGTTCAATAATTATGGAAGAAATTGATAAGCTTCCTCAAATAATGAGAGATGTAAAAAGCAAAGAGCCAATGGTAGTAGTTGGAGAATTAGGCGATAGCTCTGTAAATTTAACTACACGCGTATGGGTTAAATCTGAAGACTATTGGACTATTAACTTCGCAATGTTAGAGAATGTAAAGAAAGCTTTTGACAAGAGTGGTATTAGCATACCATTTCCTCAAACAGACGTACATTTATTTCAAGAAAAATAAACTTATTATATCACATATTCAGTAAAATTGTTTTTTACTGAATATGTGGTTTTATTAAAAAAACCTATTCAATGAAACGAGCATGACAAAAAATAATTATTTAACTCACAAGGTGATGATTATCTTTTTCATGCGAATGCACCTGCCTGTCGGATTTCCTCCCGTAGGGATGGCAT
>JAOZSY010000462.1 GCA_029939445.1 Bacteroidales bacterium | reverse complement strand
CTTCTCTATCACTCTCTCCACACGAACATTCTATATTTTCCCCAGTATTTATCCACGATGCGTTGGTCATATTAACAAGTGTACCAATATTACTATTAGCATGGTCGCTAAGTGAAGTTCCACTTCCATCTTCCATTTTATAATAAGCTTCGAGTCCTGTTTCGGTTCCTAATAAACACCCATCTTTACTATTCTGTATCTGTGTGATATTACGAGCAACACTCCAAATACGCACTTCATCAATATCACCATTAAAAAATTTATTTGTAGTTCCTCCATTAAAAGTAGAAGTCTCTGAACCTACTCCAATAAAGCCATAGCGAACACTTCCTTTGCCAAACACTGTTCCTTTAGTGGTTGAGGCATCTAAATTGCCATCAATATATATTTTCACAGTACCATTATTATATACAGCTGCTATATGATGCCAACTCCCATCGCTAACTACTGTAGGGCTTCCAAAATCTAATTGTCCATCATCTGTAAAAACATCAAATCCTACTTGTCCGCTTCCTCCTCCACTACCATTAATCTCGAGCCTCCAATAATCACTTCTATCAAAAGAAGCAATAATTTGATCACCATAATCAGAAGTACGAATCCAAGCTTCAATGGTCATTTCGGTATAGTTTGTTCCATTATAGGTTAGGTTATCTATGGCAACCTTATCATCAACTCCATCAAAATGGAGAGCTTCTTTATATTGCGTATTATCTATTTCACTTACGTAATATGAAGTAGTGGCTGATATACTAGGGGTTGTAAAAGCATCTCCCGTTCCTATTGCCGTACCACCAGTTAAAGCAGTATACCATTGATAAGTTGTTGAGGAAGGGCTACTAACAGCAAGGTCAATAGTTCCTTCACCACATCTTTCTTCATCTGTTGCGCTGGGCTTAGTAAGAAGACTTACAGAAACACCATCAATAGTTTCACAACTATTGGTACTGTGCCCTACCGTAACAGAATAAAAACCACTTGAACTAACAGTTATTGTTTGAGTAGTTGCACTTCCAGGACTCCATAAGTATGAATCAATAGTCCCAGCATTACCAGCATCTAATACTACAGATACGCCATTTACACACTTATCAGCTCCTAAATCTACATCCGGAGCTGGTTTTATTTCTGCACTTACTGTAGCACGAGAACTTTCACAAGTTGGGCAGTCTGTTAAATTTTCACCACCACTACCCCAAGCACCCGGCAGGGTCATATTGTAAAGAGTTCCATTATAATTATTTCCACTATAATCTATTAAAGTATTATCAGTGCCACTTCCGA
>JAOZSY010000226.1 GCA_029939445.1 Bacteroidales bacterium | reverse complement strand
ACCCAAAGTTTGGGATGCAAATATACGTTAGTTATTTTCTTTATAATAAATTTATATTATCTCTCTTCCGAAAGGTGTTAGTGCAATTGATGCTAGTTTAAAATGCTGTTTTCCGAAAGGGATTCCTATAATAGTAATACTAAAAATAATTCCAAATATTAGATGAGTTAAACTAATCCATATTCCACCAATAAAAAACCAAATAATATTCATTATTGTCCATAAAAAAGAGGATTCTTTATTTCTATAAACCACCTCTTTGCCAAATGGCCATAATGCTAATAAACCAAGTTTAAAAGTTTGAATTCCAAAAGGAATTCCAATGATAGTAACAAACAACAATAAACTTGAAATGAAGTATTCAATTGCTATAAATATTCCTCCAAACAAAAACCAAATTAAATTCCCTATTATTTTCATGTCTTAATGTTATATTTCAGCATATAATTAATGCCATAATTAGTTTGATAATACATGCAAATATACTTCATTTTTATTCACTAAAAATTGCTAATAACTCTTTATAAACATTAATAATTTGAATACAATGCTTTAGTATTTTTGTTGAAATATTTAAAATAGAATAATGAATAAAACACATATATTATTAGCAATAGTTCTTACTATTATCATAAGTAGCTGTAATACTAACAATACTATAAATATTGACACGTCAACTTCTAAGGACTCTATTTCCTCCAGTGAAAAAGAGATTGCAAAGACGAAATTTGGAATTTTAGTAAATGACTATACAATTAATAAGGCTAGCGTTAAAAAAAATGAGTTTTTCTCAAATATCCTTCAGAATAATGGCATAAGCTACCCTAGAGTAATTGAAGCTGTGGAAGCGAGTAAAGATATTTTTGATGTAAAATATATGCGCACAGGAGATACATACTATACATTTAGGAAAAAAGACACCACTAATAAAACTGATTATATAATTTATCATTTGAATAAAACCAATTATGTAAAATTTGATTTTAGAGATAGTATTATTGCCACCGAGCATCAGCTTCCCATAAGAATTGATACAAATATGGCTGAAGGGATAATAGAAAGTTCGCCATGGGTAAGTCTTAAAAACGGAGGTTACGACCCAATGTTATCAATGGAGCTCTCTGATATATATGCTTGGACTATTGATTTTTACGGATTACAGAAAGGCGATAGTTATAAGATTATTTACGAAACAAAATTCATTGACAGCACCTATATTGGTTTAGGAAAAGTGCTTGCTTGTCAGTTTGTTCATTTCGATCATAATTATAAAGCATATATATTTGTGCAAGACAGTTTAGAGGATTATTTTGACGAAGAAGGAGGAAGTTTACGTCGTGCATTTCTGAAAGCACCTTTACGCTATAGCCGTATTAGTTCGCGATATAGTCATAGTCGTATGCACCCTATACTAAAGATTCGCAGGCCACACCATGGAGTTGATTATGCTGCTCCCACAGGAACTCCAGTACATACTATTGGCGATGGCAAGGTAACATATGTTGGCAGAAAAGGTGGTTATGGAAAATATATAAAAATAAAACATAATGGCACATATACTACAGGCTATGCACACTTATCGAGATATGCAAAAGGATTAAAAGTTGGCGCTTTTGTAAAACAAGGAGAGACCATTGGTTATGTAGGATCAACAGGGCGCTCAACAGGGCCTCATTTAGATTTTAGAGTTTATAAGAGTGGCACTCCCATCGACCCTCTTAAAATGAAATCGCCACCAGCTATTCCAATCAAAGATTCCATGAAAACAGAATTTGAGAATACAATTAATAAATATGATAAACTATTGAAATAAAAAACAATGAACAAATTATTTGCAATTATCTTAATTATATTTTCAAGTATAAATACTTCGAAAAGTGATTTGACTATCATTATTGAAAATATTGAAAACAATAATGGGCAAATAATTGTCGGTATTTATAATAGTGAGGCTAGTTTTCTCAAGAAACCACTTATTCGCAAAAAAGCAAGAATAGTAGATAATAGAGTTGAACTTATTATTAAAGATATAGAATATGGCGAATACGCAATAAGCATTGTCCATGATGAAAACAATAATAATAAGATTGACTTTCATTTTTACGGACCACCTTCCGAAAAAACTGCAGTCTCAAATAATGCAAAATCTACTTTTGGACCACCAAAATGGGAAGCTGCTAAATTTCTTATTAACAAGGATGTAAGTTCAGTAAATATTAATATGTAACCATAACTAGGTTTTTATTTATAAAAAATTATTTAATACTTCAATAAAAAACTCATTATTATTGAAGGTTATTTGTCAACTTTACATTGTTAAAAATACATCTTATACAATCTAATATTGTTAAGAAAATTCCTAAATTTGTAATTATAAATTAATGAAGTTTTTCGAAAAACAACTTTATTAAATATAAATTAACGTGAAAATAATACACATATATTTTTTTATATAAATACATTTTATGAAGAAGATAAGTATTTTAGGAGCTGGATTGTCAGCAACAAGTCTTATAGAGTATCTTTTAGAAAGAGCTGAACAGAACGACTGGCAAATAAATGTTGGAGATTGTGATATAGATATTGCCAAACATAAAGTTGGTAATAATAAAAGAGCAACAGCCTTTACTTTTAATGTAAAGAATATTGATGATGTAAATAAAGCGGTTGCAGAAGCCGATGTAATAGTATCGATGCTGCCTGCAATGTTTCATCATATTATTGCAAAAAGTTGTATTGAGAATAAAACTCAGATGCTTACAGCCTCATATGTTTCAAAGGAGATAAAAGAAATGGGATCTGCTGCTCAAGATGCTAATGTTGGTATTTTTATGGAGCTTGGTGTTGACCCTGGCATTGACCATATGTCGGCAATGAAAATTATTGATAAATTAAGGGCTGATGGCTCAACATTAAATGGATTTTATTCTTCTACCGGAGGCTTAGTTGCACCAGAATATGATAATAATCCTTGGAACTATAAGTTCACTTGGAATCCAAGAAATGTTGTTCTTGCAGGACAAGGAGTATCTATGTTTATACGCAACGGAAGATATAAATACATTCCTTACCAACGATTATTTCACCGTTTGTCAGAAACCTCTATCGAAGGATTTGGTGATTTTGAGATATATCCTAATAGAGATTCACTAAAATATCGTAAAACTTACGGCTTAGAAGAAATACCAACAATTTTTAGAGGAACAATGCGAAGAAAAGGTTTTTCGAGAGCATGGAATGTTTTTGTACAATTGGGAGCTACAGATGATTCATATACTATTGAGAATTCTGATAAAATGACTTTCCGTCAGTTTATTAATACTTTTTTAGCTTATGAGGAGTATACACCTTTGGAGGAGAAAATCAGAAATCATTTTAGCATTCTTATAACAGATGATGTATATAATAAATTAAAATGGCTCGATATTTTTGAGGATATAAAAATACCTTTAAAAGAAGCCACTCCTGCTCAAATATTACAATATATACTTGAGCGCAAGCTACAACTTGAAGAAGGCGATAAGGATATGATTGTAATGCAGCATAGGTTTGAGTTTACTACAAAAGAAGGAGAAGATAAAGAGATAACATCTACAATGGTAGTAAAGGGAGAAACCAACGAAAGAACTGCAATGGCTATAACCGTGGGAACGCCTTTGGCTATTGCTGTAAAGATGGTAGCAAACAAAGAGCTTAAACTGACAGGAGTTCACGTACCAGTAATTCCTGAAATGTATAACCCTATTTTAGAAGAGCTGGAAGAATCTGACATTAAATTCACCGAAACAGAAAGAACTTTATAGATTTATTTTACTTATTTTACCAGCAAAAACAGTAAAATACTATACAATTAGCTCTATATAAACCTCTTCACATACTTAAGAAAATATTTATTTATTTTTATAAGTATGTGAAGTATTTATGTATCTTTGCACTCGCAAAACGGAGGTGAAACTTAGTTTCAGATTAGCACTTTATGAAAGCTATGACAAAGTAGAGCAAAACAACCCTATTGCGGGGTGGAGCAGAGGTAGCTCGTCGGGCTCATAACCCGAAGGTCATCAGTTCGAATCTGGTCCCCGCTACAACAAAAGCCTTAATGCATAGCATTAGGGCTTTTTTAATGCCCATAAATTATAAGTGCTCGCACTTAATAATTTATGGGCATTAAAAAAGCAAAACTTTAGCATAAAGTTTTAGGCTTTCACTTGGGCTGCTACCCTA
>JAOZSY010000225.1 GCA_029939445.1 Bacteroidales bacterium | reverse complement strand
ACTATGGTTTTCAAAAGTTGACTCCATTGATCAAGTCAACCGGAAAATTTGAAATAGATCAACGAGAAAGTCAAAAAGTCAGGTCTAAGTTGATTTATGTTAGAAATAAAGAAAAGCGCATAACAAACACTCATAAATAATTGCCAAGACAATTATAAGTTCAGCATTTGTAGTTCGTTTTAAGTCTGGTAAAACCAGATAAGAAACTACTTCGCAAGCAGCAATTATTCATAGCCTCCCTAATGTGCGTTTCTAATTTAGAATATAACGCAAAAGGATTCGCGTGATAGTGAAGAAAATCACCTAACAAAAGAGGCTCAAGAAATATATCTTGAGCCTCTTTTTTATTAAAATAAATCTTCTACTAAGCTTTACTACTAATCCATTCTCTAGCATTTACAAAAGCTTCGAACCAAGGGGTAATTTCATCAGCTTTTCTATCTTCAGGATAATTTGCCCATTGCCAGTTGAATATTGCTCTTTCCAAGTGAGGCATCATTGCCAAATGGCGACCATCTTTTGAACAAACAGCAGCGGCATTATAGTAAGATCCATTAGGATTACCTGGGTATGATTGATAACCATATTTTACAGGAATATTATAATCATCTTCTGCCATTGGCAATTCAAATTTACCCTCGCCGTGAGCAACCCATACTCCTAGCCTACTACCTGCAAGAGAATTAAGCATTACCGAATCGTTAATGCCAATTTCTACATTAATAAAGCCCGATTCAAATTTATGAGAATCATTATGAAGCATAGCAGCTGGCTTTTCATGCTCTGGATTTATAAGGTTAAGCTCAACCATTAGCTGACAACCATTACAAATACCCAAACTAAGAGTATCTTTACGAGCGTAGAAATTATTAAGAGCAGTTTTTGCTTTCTTGTTATAAAGGAATGCTCCTGCCCAACCTTTTGCGCTTCCCAACACATCTGAATTGGAGAAACCTCCCACAAATACAATCATCTTAACTTCCGATAAATCTTCAGTTCCAGAAATTAAGTCCATCATATGCACGTCCTTAACTTCAAAACCTGCTTTATATAAGGAATAAGCCATCTCTCTATCACCATTAACACCTTTCTCACGAATGATTGCTGCAATAGGTCGAGTATCAGATTTATAATCCTTTAATAAACCAGTGAAAGTTTCTGGGAATCGGTATTGTAAGTTTTGAATTTTATAGTTCTCGAAACGAACTTTAGCCAAATCGTTTGACGTTTGATGCTTATCAAAATAATATGAAGTTTTGAACCAAGTATCACGAAGACTATCAATATCTAGAGATAAATCAGTATCAAAATTCTTAATATTAAACTCTCTATTGGTACAAATGCTTCCAATTTCATTAAACTCAATACCATTCTTACGCATTATGGCATTAAAAGCCTTCTCATCTTCTACCTGCACCACAATAGCAGTATTCTCGCTAAATAGTACTTTCTGAGTATCTTTTTCGCCTATATCAGTTATATCCAACTTAAGACCAACATCATTTTGTGCGAAAGTCATTTCTAAAAGTGTAGTAATTAAACCTCCACTAGCAACATCATGACCAGATAGAATAATACCATCTTTTACAGCTTCTTGAATAGCCTCAAAGGCATCAACAAAATATTTAGTATCATTAATATCTGGTGCCGTAGCTCCAACTTTATTAAAAATTTGAGCAAAACTACTACCTCCTAATTCGAAAGCACTTTTAGAGAAATCAATATAGTATATCTTACTATCAATGGAATCCTTAATAACAGGCTCCACTATTTTATTAATATCAGTAACATGACCCACAGCTGTAATAATAACTGTACCCGGAGAAAATACCTCTTGATCGTCATATTTTTGCTTCATGGAAAGGGAATCTTTTCCTGTTGGAATATTCACTCCCAAATCAATGGCAAATTCGCTAACAGCCTCTACAGCATTATAAAGGCGAGTATTTTCACCCGTATTCTTGGCTGGCCACATCCAGTTTGCACTTAATGATAAAGACTTAATTCCATCTTTAAGAGGCGACCAAACAATATTTGTAAGCGACTCAGCAATTGCCAATCTCGATCCTTTTTGCTCGTCAATAAGAGCAACAGCAGGCGCATGACCTAAACTTGTTGCAATACCCTCTTTTCCTTGAAAATCTATTGCCATTACTCCAGCATTATTCAAAGGCAGCTGAATAGTACCAGCACATTGTTGTTTTGCAACGCGACCAGTTACCGAACGGTCAACTTTATTTGTTAACCAATCTTTACAAGCAACAGCCTCTATGCTTAATACTTTCTCTATATTATTAACAATCTCACCATTATAATCAATCTCTGAGAAATTTGTTTTCACCGTTTGGTCAACAAGAACAGTTTTTGGTGGCTTTCCGAATAGATAAGCAAGGTCTAAATCCATTGGGTTTTGACCATCTTCACTTTCAAAAGCAAAGCGCATATCACCAGTAACCTCTCCTACAACATAAAAAGGAGCTCTTTCGCGCTCAGATATACGGCGCATAAGCTCCACATCTTCTTCTTTAATAATCAATCCCATTCTTTCTTGAGATTCATTACCAATAATTTCTTTTGCAGAAAGAGTTGGGTCGCCGACAGGAAGTTTCTCTAATTTTATAACTCCACCAGTAGCTTCCACCAATTCCGAAAGAGAATTTAAGTGTCCACCAGCACCATGGTCGTGTATGGATATTATTTTATTAGTAGTAAGCTCTGTCATTGCTCTTACCACATTCTGAACACGCTTTTGCATTTCGGGATTAGAACGCTGTACTGCGTTAAGCTCCACACCAGAGGCGAATTCACCAGTAGCAACAGAAGAAACTGCTCCACCACCCATTCCAATGCGGTAGTTATCGCCACCCATTACAATTATTTTATCACCAACCTCAGGTATATCTTTCTGAGCATCTTCGGCACGAGCATAGCCAACTCCTCCGGCCTGCATTATCACTTTATCAAAGCCATACTTACGAGCCTCTTCAAAATGCTCAAAAGTAAATATGCTACCATTGATAAGTGGTTGTCCAAATTTATTTCCAAAATCAGAAGCACCATTTGATGCTTTTATTAATATTTCTAAAGGAGATTGATATAGCCAGTTACGCTTCTCAATACTTTTCTCCCAATCTCTTTCTTGGTCGTGGTGACGAGGATAAGAAGTCATATAAACCGCAGTTCCTGCCAATGGCACACTACCTTTTCCACCAGCCATACGGTCACGAATTTCGCCACCAGAACCTGTAGCAGCACCATTAAAAGGCTCTACCGTTGTTGGGAAATTATGAGTTTCAGCTTTTATACTAATAAGACTCTTAATTGCTTTTATTTCAAAGAAATCGGCTTTATCTTGGCTCTTAGGTGCAAACTGCTCCGCATCAGGTCCTTCAACAAAAGCTACATTATCTTTATAAGCAGAAACTATAGTATTGGGATGTTCTTTGGCGGTACGTTTTATCATACTGAAAAGAGAATTTGGCATCTCTTTACCATCAATAATAAAAGAGCCATTGAATATCTTATGACGACAGTGTTCGCTATTTACCTGAGCAAAACCATAAAGCTCACTATCAGTAAGTTCACGACCAATTTGCTTAGCAACATCAGCAAGATATTCAATCTCATCATCGCTTAATGCAAGGCCTTCGGCTTTATTATATGCATGTATATCTTTAATAAACTTAATAGGCTCAGCTTCTATTCCAATATGAAAAATATTTTGATCAGCATTAGTATAAACAGACTGAAGCATGGAATCAAAATCTGGGTTCTTAGAATCTGTTTTTACAAATTCTTCAATTCGTAAAAGCCCTTCAATTCCCATATTTTTAGTAATCTCAACAGCATTTGTACTCCAGGGAGTAATCATCTCCTTACGAGGGCCAATAAAAATACCATCTAGCTTGTCGGATTCAATATAATCAGCCTTACCAAATAACCAAGCCAACTTATGTATATCATCAGACGCTATGTCAGCGCTTGATTGAACTACAAAATATAAACCTTTATTCTGAAAAAAATTAATCATAATTCCTTATTAGTATGTTCATTAATTAGGCTTTCATTAGGGGCCTATTTCAAAGTGCAAATATAGTATTCTTAAGTGATAATTTTCTAAATATTTAGTATGTTTTATCACTTTATTAACAATGGTTATCAACAATAATAAGATGTAAATTAAGTTGTAATGTATTAAAATATTAATGTGATGAGAAATTAGCTTTTTTTGTAATAAAAAAAGCTA
>JAOZSY010000224.1 GCA_029939445.1 Bacteroidales bacterium | reverse complement strand
TAGTAGGGTTGAGATTGTTAGTTAGTGGTTTTGAAAGTTGTGTATATGATAGTTGTAGTAAAGCAATGCTGTGGAATATGTTCAGAAATCTTAAGTCATAACCAACAATAAGACCAACCCAATAATCAAATTAATTATGAGGATAAAGCTTACAGAACAAGATATAAAAGATTTAAAGTATCAATGTAGGATGGGATATATTATTCCATTTCTTTTCTTTATAATAGGGTCATTTCTTATAACTGGATTTGTTCATTTTATTATTACTATTTTTAAAGAACCCGAAGGCGATATTTATATTTACATTACAATTGGGATTGTCTTTGTTTTATCAATCTTAATAAATTTCATAATGAATGGAAAGGTTAAAAGAGATATCCGAAATGGCGAAAAAATACTTAAAAAAAAGACTATTCAACGAAAAGAATCCATGGTTGATGTAGAAGCAGGAAGTGCAAACGTGGGAACTATGCCTCATAATAGACGTATGAATAAATTTATTAGGTATGACTTAATAATCGACAATACAAAATATCGTATAGACAAAGAATTGTTTGAAAAATGTAAAGATGGAGATGATATTTATTTTCATATTGCACCAGAAAGTAAATTCAGAATAAAGATTGACTTTAAATAAAATGCCAGGATACAACAAAAAAATACAATGCTACGCAGCGCAAACCTAGCCCAAGTTATCTTTAAAACGTAATAAATACAAAATAAATAGAATATGAAGAATTTAAGTTTAATAATTATTATTTTTATGGCAAGTATTATTACTGCTTGCAATAGCGATTCCAATGTGGTGGTTGTGTATACTAGCGTGGATCAGGTATTCTCGGAGCCAGTTCTTAAGGCCTTCGAAAAAGAAACGGGAATAAAGATAAAGGCGATTTATGATACCGAAGAAACAAAATCCACAGGAGTACTTAACCGACTGCTAGCCGAGAGGAATAATACTCAATGTGATGTGTTTTGGAGTGGTGACCCCGTACGAACTATTGTGCTTAAAACCAATGATATTATACAGCCCTATAATTCAGAAATGGCAAAAGGTATTGATGCTGCTTTTAAGGATACAGATGTTTATTGGACAGGTTTTTCGGCTAGGGCAAGGGTGTTAATATATAATAAAGATATACTGTCGAGAGCAGATGTGCCGCAGTCAATTTTTGACTTAGTCAAAGAGCAGTATAAAGGAAATGTGGCCATAGCAAATCCATTATTTGGCACAACTACATTTCATATTTCTGCAATATTTAATGCTCTTGGCGACGATAGAGCTAAGCAGTTTATGATGGATCTAAAAGCAAACGAAGTAATAATTGCCACTAGCAATGGAGATGTGAAAAAACGTGTTATGCAGGGCCAAGTTGCTTGTGGGTTAACCGATACTGATGATGCATACGAGGCTATGAAAGAATCTGATAATGTTGATATTGTATTTTTGGATCAAGATGGAATAGGGAGCCTTATTATGCCAAATACAGTTAATCTAATGAAGAATTCTCCCAATGCAGAGAATGGTAAAAAGCTAATTGATTATCTTTTGAGTAAAGAAACAGAATCGCGCTTGGCTATTTCGTGTGCACAAATGCCTTTGCATAAAGGTGTAGAAACTCCGCAAGATGTTACCTCATTGGATAATATTAAGCCAATGAGTATTGATTATGACAAAACAGCGAGTAAACTGCAAGAGATACAGTTGTATTTAAAAAATTGGGTAGAAAATAATTAATAATGGATAGCATTAAACATATAAATATAAAAAATGGTAGCAACTCTCTTTTAGGGTTTAATAGCCTGCTGTTTGTGATTTATGGCTTATTTATTATTTTTATTGGGTTTCCCATTATCTATACTTTTGGTACAGTATTATTTGAAAATGACTTATCAAATAGTTTTAAATTGCTTAATAATGCAACATTTAGTTTGCTTTTCAAAAGTTTGATTTTAGCTTCCTCCGTTGGAATAATTTCTACTTTCTTTGGAACTATATTGGGTTTTCTACTATATAAAACTAATCTTAAATTCAGGAGTTTTTTTAAAATTGTATTATTAATTCCATTATTTATATCACCGTATATTTTAGCAGTTGCTTGGAAGGATTTCTTTTTCTTCTTATTCGGAAATTCTAGTATAATATCTTCTTATTTTGGTGTGATTATGGTGCTTAGTTTAATATTTACACCTTTGGCAATGCTTATAATTGGGAGTGCTTTATCTAATATCAATTCGCAGATTGAAGAGAGTGCTTTGATGCTTGTAAGTTTCAAGAAAATGGTTTTTAGTATAATGCTACCACTTATAAAGCCTGCACTTATCACATCTTTTGTTCTTATTTTTATTTTTAGTATATCAGAGTTCTCTGTTCCGGCATTTTTTGGAGTAAAGGTTTTTACTACAGAAATTTTTACCCAATTTTCGGCTTTTTATAATCATGGCCTTGCAATTATACAATCCACATTGCTTATTGCTATTTGCATTATTCTTTTATACGCTGAGCGCAAATATATTGCTGATGCACCTTTCCTGTCGGTTGGTAGTAAAGGAACGAATAATAAGATGTATGATATTATTAACTATCGAAAGCTAGGACAATTATTTCTTATTGTTTGGCTAATTATTTCAATAGTTCTGCCATTTATTATACTATTTGCTCAGTCTTTTAAAGGTGGTATGCATAGCTTTATTAAGGCTTTCAACTTATTATTGCCAACATTTACTAATTCAATATCATTGGCATTTGTGGCAGCAGTAATAAGTGTATTTATTGGCTTTATTGCAGCTTATTTCTCCATTAGACCGGTTAGAGTTTATAAATCTTTTGAGTGGGTTTTGCTTTTGATTTTTGCAATTCCTTCAACAATATATGGTATTAGCTTAATAAAATTCTATAATCAGCCCGAATTTGGTTTTATTTATTCCACCTCTACCATTATAATTATTGGCTATGTGGGAAAGTATACCTTTATTTCTGCCAAACTTATTTCAAATGCAATAAAGCAAATTCCAAATTCCATTGATGAGGTTTCTCAGATTCAAGGAATTTCAATTTTTTCTCGTTTGAGTAAAATACTGATTCCTATAATTTTACCTACTATATTTATAGCATTTATTATTAGTTTTATATTTAGCCTTGGAGAGCTTGGTACTACTATTAAGCTTTATCCACCGGGTACCGAAATTATGCCAATTAAGGTGTTTACCATTATGGCAAATGCTCCACAAGCATTAATAAGTTCCATGACTTTAATAGTTTTTTCTGTAACTTTGCTTATGATATCTATTTTCTATTTTATGTTGAATCCATTTATTAAGAAATACCATTCTATCAATGATTAGTTTAGATAAAATAAACCATTCGTATGACGATAAGTTAGTGCTTGAGAATTTATGTTTGAACATAGATGATAAGCAGTTGACTTGTTTGTTGGGTAGTTCTGGAAGTGGTAAAACTACTATTCTTAGACTTATTTCTGGTTTAGAAACACCATTGTCGGGTTCAATAGATATTGATGGGAATACACTAGCAAAAGATGGAAAAAATATTATTCAGGCTTCGGAACGTAATATTGGGTTTATTTTTCAGGATTTGGGATTATGGCCTCATTTCACGGTATATAAAAATATAGCTTTTGGCTTGATGGAGCAGAAGAGCTCTGATATTGAAATGAAGGTAATGGATATGCTTGATTATTTTGGAATAAAAGATCAGATGCATAAATATCCACATCAATTGTCGGGAGGCCAAAAACAGCTTGTTGCCATTGCTAGGTCCTTGATTCTTAAGCCAAAAATATTGCTTATGGATGAGCCTCTTTCAAATTTGGATGTAAAGTTGAAACGAAAGATTTTGGATTATATAAAAAACCTAAAGCAGAAGTTTGATTTAAGTATAATCTATGTTACTCACGATCATAGAGAGGCTTTTGCCATTGCTGATGAAATAGTGCTAATGAATAATGGAAAAATTGAAGAAAGTGGGAGTGTGGAGCAAATTAAAAGTTCCAATAATGAGTATGTAAAGTATTTTTTAGAATATTAAATATAAATTAAAATCAAAAAGATGAAGGTATTAAATATTATTATTTTGAGTGTAATTTTGCTTATAAGCTGTGGAAATCAGCAAGATGTAAACAAAGTTGAAGTAATAAATAAAACTGAAAATAAGCTTAACAAAGATGTTAGCAGTCAAGCTATTGATACAGCTTTCAATTTTGATAATTCTATTATTGGCGAAGCACCTA
>JAOZSY010000043.1 GCA_029939445.1 Bacteroidales bacterium | reverse complement strand
TTACCACTACTGGTAATAAAGATGTAATAACTGCACAGCATATGGAAGATATGAACGACCAAGCAATTGTTTGTAATATTGGCCATTTCGATAATGAGATTCAGGTAGTACCAATGGAAGCTCTTCCTGGTATTCAAAAAATAAATATCAAGCCTCAGGTAGATGAGTATAAATTTGCTGATGGTCACTCTATCTTTCTTCTTGCAGAAGGTCGTTTAGTAAACTTAGGATGTGCTACTGGTCACCCTTCGTTTGTAATGAGTAACTCATTTACAAATCAAACTTTAGCTCAGATTGACCTTTGGGAGAAGAAAGACGAATATGAAGTTGGCGTTTATCGTTTACCAAAATATTTGGATGAGGAAGTTGCTCGTTTACACCTAGAAAAAATTGGCGTAAACCTAACTAAATTATCAAAAGAACAAGCTGATTATATTGGCGTTAAAGTTGGCGGTCCTTATAAGGCTGACCACTACAGATACTAGTATTATCTCAATAATATTTCACAAAAGCTCTTATGGAAACATAAGGGCTTTTTTTTGTTTATATCAGAAATAGACTAATAATTAGATTAAACTTCTAATTTAAGCAACACTCTTTTCGCATCCAAACCACCAGCATAGCCTCCCAAACCACCATTGCTAGCTACTACCCTATGGCATGGGATAATAATAGCAATAGCATTGGCACCATTTGCATTAGCCACTGCCCTAACCGCTTTGGGATTTCCTATTTTTTCCGAAAGAGCCTTATAACTAACTGTTGTGCCATAAGGAATATTAATAAGCGCTTCCCAAACTTGTTTCTGAAAATCAGAGCCAAGCATTATTAAAGGAATATCAAATTTATCTCGTTTTTGCACAAAATACTCTTCAAGCTGCTTTATTGTTTCTTTTATAATTTCACTATTATGTATTATATACTCTGCCTTTAGATGCGTTTTTATTCTATTATCAATTCTATCTCTCATCTTACGATATCGATAGTCGATTAAGCATAAATTACCATCGTATGAACCTATTATTAGCTCTCCTATTATTGACTTATAATACTGTATATTTATATTTTTCATCGTTTATGTTTAAAGCAGTTTATCTCATGATCATTTACCATACCTATGGATTGCATATAAGCATAGATTATAGTTGAACCAACGAAATTCATCCCTCGTTTTTTCAAATCTTTTGATATTATATCCGAGAGTTCAGTTTTAGCAGGAGCATTTTCTTTAGTAAATGAGTTTACAATAGGTTTTCCATTAACAAATGCCCAAATATAACTATCAAAACTAGCAAACTCTTTCTGAATTTCAATAAACACCTTAGCATTTCTTATTGCAGACCTTATCTTCAGTCTATTACGTATGATTCCTTTATTTTGTAGTAGTTCTTCATATTTTTGTTCATCATAATTGGAAACTATTTTAGGATCAAAATTATCGAAAGCAATACGGTAATTATATCTTTTATTAAGCACTGTTTCCCATGCCAAACCTGCTTGTGCTCCTTCAAGTATAAGCATCTCAAACAACTCATTATCATCGTGTTTCTCAACTCCCCACTCATTATCGTGATAATAAATATATATCTCATTTTTAAGGTTTACCCAGCTACATCTTTCGATATTTTTATCTTCTTTATTCACAATTATTTAGCATAAATTTAATATTTTGTAAATATATAAAATTACAATATATAATTAAGGCTAATATCTATTATCTTTATCGAATATTAAAAGCAAATTTATATGAAGATAACTATTACAAAAACCGTTATAATAAAGAATATAAAGAGTATCCTACTAATATTATTGGGAGTTATCTCAGCATCCTTTGGCTTAGAGTCTTTTCTTATTCCCAATGATTTTATTGATGGCGGAGTGACAGGTATTTCCATGCTTTTGGCACATACTACTGGCCTGCCATTATACCTTTGGATAATAGTTATAAACATCCCGTTTATTATTTGGGGAGGAATTAGAATCAATATTCGCTTTGCAGTATTAAGTATCATTGCAATTGTATTACTTGCTTCTACAATAGCTTTTATACATTTCCCAATTATCACTTCTGACACTTTATTAATAGCAATCTTTGGAGGTTTCTTTCTAGGCCTAGGTATAGGTTTTGCGGTAAGAGGCAATTCCGTAATTGATGGCACAGAGGTTTTGGCTCTTTCCATCAGCCAAAGGTCATTTTTATCAGTTGGTGATACTATACTTATTCTAAACGTAATTATATTTTCTTTTGCAGGATATATTCTTGGCATAGAAACAGCTCTTTATTCGCTACTAACCTATTTTGTGGCTTCCAAAACTGTAGATTTTGTAATTCATGGTATAGAAGAATATTACGGACTTACTATAGTATCGGATAAGCATCAAGATATAAAACTATTGCTTACCGACGAACTTAATAAGAGCGTAACCCTATACCACGCAAGAGGCGGAAGAGCAAAATGTGATGATGACGATATTGAGGTTGTATATGTAATTGTTACTCGATTAGAGGTAAATAGAGTTATAAGAAAAGTACTTGAAGTAGATAGCAAGGCATTTGTTGCTGAACATATACTTGGCGAGGTGCATGGTGGCGTTGTAAAGAAGAAGCCTTTTCATTAGGTATTGTCTATTTGGTATTTGGTGTTTGGTATTCGGTAATCTGTATTCATTAATCTGTAATTCGATGATCTTTTATGAAGTACTATCATTAAATTAAAACCTATAACTAGGATGCCTTTACCCTATTTTTAGAGTAATCTCTACAATTATTATTAAAAAACACAAAGCTTTTAGAAGCTTTACTTTTCAACAATGCTAAATAATAAGTATTGATGAGTATTAATGAGTTAAAGTATTTAAATTCCTATTTTTGTACTTTAAAATCAAACTATTGACTTGTGAAAAAACATATTCCTAATATAATAACTTTACTGAATCTTATAAGTGGTGTAAGCGGAATTATTTCTGCAATGAACGGGCATTGGGAACTAGCATTCTGGTTAATGATAGCAGGTGCTGGCTTCGATTTTTTTGACGGAATGGTAGCTCGTTTACTAAAAGTGTCGGGTCCTCTTGGTGCTGAACTTGATTCATTATCCGACATGGTTACATTTGGAGTGCTTCCATCTATAATAATGTACAACCTACTATTAAATAGCCATACTCCCATTGTTAATTATGAAGTAATGGAAGTTAGAGTTTTTCCTATGATTGCATTTATTATTGCTGCTCTTAGTGGTTTTCGCTTAGCAAAATTTAATATTGATGACCGACAAACATCTAGCTTTATTGGATTACCAACTCCTGCCAATGCTTTATTTATTGGAGCATTATCTTTTGCTACATATAGTACTACTTGCAACTGTCCAGAATTTCATCAACTTATTAGCAATGCATACGTTTTAGGTGGTTTATCAATTGTATTATCATACTTATTGGTTGCCGAACTACCTCTTTTTGCTCTTAAATTCAAAAACCTGACTTGGAACGATAATAAAATAAGATATTTTTTTTTAAGCATTAGTGTTTTATTATTAGTTGTTTTTTACCAATGGATGTATATGGCTATTTTAATAATTATTCCACTTTATGTGCTAATGTCTATTGCTAATAACTTATTATCTAAAAAATAAATAAAAGAATTAATCTCAGAAATTATTATTACAATAATTTGTCTTAAAAACGTTGTAAATACAGACAAACAATAAAAAGAATGCCAAACATAATTATCAAATACTTCCTTCTTATATTAGTTATTATAATGCCGTATAATCTTACTGCGCAAAAGATGACTGTATACCAAGAGGAGCATAATTTGGACATTGAATTTAAATTTAATGCATATGAAGATAATAATAGTTTGCCTAATTTCTTTATTATTGAATTATCAGAAGCGCAATCCAGAATGCGATCCTTCTTTAAGTATTATATAAAATCTAATAGCCAAACTAAGCTAATAAAAGACGGCAACAACTATATACTGAGCATAAGTATCGATAGTGTAATTTCTGAGGGAAATTTTACATATAAGGGCTTTAATTTCAGTAAAGCTTGTTTGCCCGAAACTGTTTATTATTCATATTCCATATTTGAGAATAATAGTAAAGAAATTCAGAAAAGAAAAATCTATTTGGAATTAAACAGTCAAAACAAAACAATATTTGATAGCAACTTTACAGATATTACAGGGCTTGCCTCCTACACCATTTCGAAAGAGGAATTATCTTACTATTTTCATAAAGACCAAAAAGATAACTTTCATAAATCAATAAACTATATTAAACAATACTACTCTGATGGAGAAAAGATTAGTAATATTAAAAAAGACATAGTAAAACTTGATGCTGATAATATTGATAAATTGCTATTACAAAGCATTGATATTAAGTATATTAACATAGGTATAAATAAGATAGAAATTCCAAAATACGAATCATATCTTTCGCTAAAAGAGACTGACCCTGCAGGAATTTATATGGATTACCTTAATACAAAAAGCCTAATAGACTCGCTCTATTTATTATACATTAGTAAAATAAATGTATTGGATTCTTTATTCTATTCAAAGGGTATTGAATATAAGAATGATAGTAATAATAATAAATCAATAGAATATTTTGATAAATCGATAGATTTTAATCCAGAGTATTTTCCAGCCTTATATGAACTTGCTTTATACGATTATAATCAGAAGAAATATAGTGATGCTGGAATTTACTTAAATAGAATATTAGAAATCAGAAGTGATTATATAAAAGCTAACGAACTCGCTTTGCTAAATTATAATGCAATGCTACAAAAAGGTATTGCATTAAATAAAGAAGAGCGTTTTACCGAAGGGTTAAGGATACTTGGAGAAGCAAAGACTTTTTGTACTGTAAACATGCATATCCTATCTTGCGAGAGCTACCAAGACTCGGCAATAAATACTGCCCGTCATGGAATTTACAAATCATATATAAGTATTGCAAGTGCATCAATGCGACGTGGCAGATTTGATATGACAGAGGATTATCTTGACGCTGCTAGCAGATATCAGGAGAAATTTTCGGAAGCTATAGAGTCTAATAAAGACGCAAAAGCATTATATACACTATTAATTACACAATACTTGCGCTTAAGCATTGAGTCGGCTAGCAATAAGCAACAATCTAATGCCTACCTCCACCATGCCGATAGCATAGCGCAACTATATTCTCTTGACAATGCAATTGCATTTATTAAGCAAACTGAGGAACAATTATCAGATGATAGCTATTCAAATTCCAAGGCAGCAAAAGAAATAATTGAGCATAGTAAGATTATTGAAAAACAGGAATATAGCACTTTTGAAATTGCAGATATTAGTCCTGAACAAACAGCCAAAAGCTCATATAGATTGCATATTAAAAAAGGAGACGCATATTTTGAAAGTGGTGATTATTCAAAGGCATATTCAAATTACAAAACTGCAAATAGTATAAAACAAGAGTTTAATATTGACACGAAGGACTCACTTAGCTATTGTATAAATAAAAGTGCCAAGAGGTCTATTCTAAAACAGTTGGATAAAGCAAATCTAAATGCCTGGGCAAAGAGGTTTAATTCGGCAAATACCATACTTAATAAATCATTGGAGGAAATTGAGGAGAATAATCTTCAAGAAGATTCAATGATATTAATTTCACTAGCAAAGGTAAGAACCGAGCTCCAAAAGAAAGAAAATTCTGAGCAAAGCAAAGCTTTTAATGCCCTAATGAAGAAATCAAGAATAAGCATTGATTTTAAGGATTATGTTTCGATGAAAAGCTATTGCGATACTGCCATTAGTATTTCCGAAGAACACCCTAAAACTGCTCTAAATGAGACTTATCCTCGATCGTTGCTTATTATATATAAAAATGAAATACATTATCAACTACTAGTTTTAGAAAGCAAGGAGTACAGTAAAAATAAAGATAGCAAAAAAGCAATTGAGATATATAAAGCAACTGAAGATATTTATGATTCCATACCATCAAAAATTAGTAAATACACACTAAGTAAGTTTGCCAAAGATGCTAATAATAAAGAGGTATATACATATTGCATACAATCGGCTCTTAATAATAAGGAAACAGAACTTGCATTCGAAATATGGTTATTAGCAGATGAGAACAACAATGATATTGCAAAAAGCACAGCCCAAGAATGCATGCAAAAATTGGGATTGAAAGATAATAAGAAATATACTAATTCTAGCAAGAAACCTCTTTATAATATTAGGTTTGGGAATAAAAAGTCATTCAAAAAGTATAAGAAATACTATTATAAAGGTTTAAAAAATGAAGATTACAAATAGCATATATTCAGTATTATTACTCTTAACAATACTCAATACAAGTATTGAATTAAAGGCACAGAATAATTACCCTCAAAATTATTTTATATCACCTTTAGACATACCCATAATACTATCGGGTAGTTTTGGCGAATTAAGATCTAATCATTTCCATACGGGGCTAGATATTAAAACACAAGGAGTAATTGGCAAACGTGTACTAGCAACAGCTGACGGCTATGTTTCTCGTATAAAGGTTTCGCCGTGGGGTTATGGCAATGCTTTGTATATAACTCATCCTAATGGCTATGTGAGTGTTTATGCACACCTCGATAAATACAGTGACAGCATTGCCAAATTAGTGAAACAAACGCAGTATAAACAACAGAAATTTGCTGTAGAAATATTTCCTACAAAAGGGCAGATATCCGTTAAGCAAGGAGAGCTTATTGCGTACAGTGGAAATAGTGGAAGCTCTGGCGGACCGCATGTGCATTTCGAAATTCGCAATGGAGCGCAGCAACCAATAAACCCTCTTTTGTTTGGCATAAAAGTAAATGATAATAGATATCCAATAATGCGTAAACTAAGAATCTATAATTATTATAAATACGATAATTCTGAAGTTCAGGAGTTTACTTTATATCAAGATAAATCCATAGTTTATAAGAAGTTTAAGGATACCATAAATATCTCATCAACACAGTTCTACCCTGCTATTGAAGGATTCGATAGATTTAATGGTGCTAATAATAAAAATGGATACTATAAATTAGAATTCTATTTTGATGACACTTTATACTCAAGATTTACTGCTGAGAAAATTAGTTTTAGCGAAAAAAGGTATATAAACTCATATATTGATTATAGTACTTTTAAAAGCAAGAAACAAAGGTTTCAGCGATCGCTAAAAGAAGAAAACACTCACCTATTAAATATTAGTAATGTAATGAATAATGGAATTATGTTGCTAAACGATAGTAAAGCTCATAAGGTAAAGATTATTGCTTACGATTTTGCAGGGCAAAGTGTTACTTTAGAGGTGTTTGTAAAGTATATTAAAAGCAATGATCATAAAGAAGTTCTAAATGCAAATATATTTGATTGGAATCATGAGAATATTTATAAAGCAGAGAATTTTGAGATAGTAATTCCAAAGGGAGCATTTTATAGTTCGCAGCAATTCCATGCTAAAAGTGAAGATAATAAATATAGTACTTATAGTAAATTATGCAATATTTTTGAAATTGGAGTACCTCTTCATAAATACAGCAAACTTAAGATAAGAGTTATTAATCCCGATAGCATTAAGAACAAGAGTAAACTATGTATTATTAGCCTAAATAGTAAAGACATAAGAGTATATGAAGGAGGTGAATATTCAAATGGGTGGCTTAGTACCAAAACTAGAAGTTTTGGTAGGTATTATATTGATATTGATACTATTGCCCCTGTACTAAAGCCAAAAAATATTTATGAGAATAAGAATATTACAAAACAAAGACTTATAAGTTTTAAAGTACAAGATGATTTATCGGGCATAAAAAAATATAGCGCAAGCATTAACAACCAATGGGTATTATTGGAATACGACCCTAAAAGAGAACACCTATATTACATTATTGATAAGCATTTTGAAGCAGGCAAGCATAAGTTTGTAATTTCTGCTACCGATTCCAAAGGTAATAAAACTAAATTATCCTATAATTTGATACGGAATTAAGCATTATTTTAATATTTCTGCAATTTCTTCTGATATCTTAAATAGCTTATCAATTAAATTTGTATTGCTAAACCATGCTTTTTGGATAAAAATACCTAGTACCGACTTATTTTCAAACTCATTTTCAGGAATAATATAATTTACTCCTACCTTAACCCTTGGATCTATAGATAAAGCTTTAATTATCAATTTGCTTAATTTAGCATTTGAGAGTAAGCTAACAGCATCCTTATAATTGCTATTATTTGAAATAATACCCACCGAATCGAAATATCTATACCCAGAAACTCTATTGGAATGCTTATGAAATGGGTTTAACTTATGAAATACATTCTTTGATGCTAGTAGAACCATTGTTTCCTTTGGCAAATCTATCGATAAAAAGAATCCACTATAATAATTATACTCTTTAGAATTGTAAAAGCTAATGAATTTAGGTTCAGAGATATTTTTTTCTACAATAACCACAGTATCAACTGCTGCATTTTGCATTCTATAATTAGAATTATCATAAGGAATATGATTATGCTTAAAACTTCGGTTAGTTTTTTTTGCATATTCTTGCAGCGGTTGTATAATACTACTTTCGGATTCCATAAGGCATAATATTTAGTAGATTAAAACCCTAAAGATAAACAAAAAAACTAAAGTATGCTACTAATAAAACCATTAAGTTTCTCTGCTAATACTTTATTTGAATAATTACGTTTTGCATTCTCTCTAGCATTAAAGCAAATACTTTTATAGAAATCTTCTTTCCAAATAAGCTTACGGATACTATCAATAAACTCTTGAGGCGTATTGGCAATCAATACATCCTTTCCATCTTTATGTATAATCCCCTCAATACCAATGGTAGTAGATACAATTGCTTTTTTAAGCATCATACCTTCAATAATTTTAACTCGCATTCCGCTACCTGAGAATAATGGCACTGGCATAATGGCTTTCGACTTAATAAAGGCCGCTGCATCATCAACCTCTCCTACTACTTCTACCCCATCAATTCTTAAATCTTTTAACCACTGTGGTGGTCTACGCCCAGCAATATAAAACTTAAGCTTAGGAAATTCTTTATAGATACTTGGCCATACATTATCCAACAGCCATTTTACAGCTTCCTGATTTGGCAGCCAATCCAAAGCCCCCATATGAAAGATTGATGGATATTCAGTATTCACTCCCTCAGTAGAAAGATCCTTAGTAACATCAACACCCGTTGGTATAAATTCTATGGGCTTCTTTATTCCCAATGATTTTATTAGCTTTATATCATTTTCTGTTACAGTATATATAGCATCTACTTTATCAAATGCTATTAATTCCTCCTTCTTAAGGCGCTTTGCAAGTATATTTAAGTAAAATCTTCTTAGAAAACTCTTTTCAATTTGAGCAAGCCTATTCCATATTACAAACTCCACATTTGGTGCTCGCAATACAAGCTTAGCTTTTGAGTATTTTCGTATTGTTGGAATATAATCTTTTAGGAAAATACTTTCAATCTGGATGATATCGAATTCCTTATTCTCAAGTATTTCAGTAAGTTTATCACCAAATTCTTTATTATAAAACCGCTCAATATTATAAGAACGCTTACTGAAAACCAGATTAGCAAATGCCGAAAATACTTTAATATTTAGATCAACCTCTACTGCATTAAAATTAGTATTATCGATATAAGATTGTGGCAGTGTATCAATATCAACAAAATGCTTATTGGAATTTACACTCAGAATATGCAAATCAAAACCACTATCGATAAAGCCTTGACTTACATTATGCATTCCTATTGCCCCACCATCCTTTGGAGGAAATGGTGGTTTATTGCATATTTGTAATATCCTTAAAGGTTTATCAGTATTATGCATTATCTTTTTTCTTCATTAGTTTGGAAAAAATATTAATCTTAGAAAAGATCTTATGCCAAGCCTCTGAATCAAATAATGGAGCATCAATAGTTGCCTTCCAGGTAAAGAATGCGCCCATTGGTAAATATATTAAACTGGCTAACCACATACCTTCCCAAGGTTCCATTACCAATGATTTTACTGATTTTTCGCCAATTATTGTAAAAACATGATAAGTAACAAACATAACAATAGAAACTACCAATGGCATTCCTAAACCACCCTTTCTAATAATTGAACCAAGTGGTGCGCCAATAAAGAATAATAGAATACAGGCAATAGATAGAGTAAACTTCCTATGCCACTCTACTCTATATTTAGAAATATATTTTTCTTTACCTATTACCCTATCTGTAGAGAATTTTGATTGATATGCAGCATTTCTACCCTGCGATACAGCGCCAACTATTATTCTCAACTGACGAAGGCTATCAAAATTATTCAACAAATAGCTTTGCATCTCTTTATTTACAACTATTGAAGCATTTTCCACATCAGCATTTGCAACTACTTTCTTTTTAGCTTTTGGCTTTAGCTTCTTATTATTTGCAATGGCAGTTAAGCTATCAACAAAACGCTTATCAACTGATTTTTTCTTAACTGAGTCAGGAATAGAGCTCATAATATAGTGCTTATAATAATAAGCATAGTCTCTCATTGAGCTATTGCTAAATTTTTTCAAAGTACTATCTAAATCTGCGGATAAAGAATCGTCGTAAAATACTAACTGATACACATTTAGCATTTGATAACCTTTCTTTCGAAGGCTTTTATCAGTTTTCTTAAACGAGAATGCTGATAAATCTATTCTTTGTATTTCTTTCTTAAACTTGGTAATTTGCAGCGGTTCAAATTTCTTACCTGTTTTATCTACACTTTCATTATAATTAATTCCATCAAAAAGAGTAAGAATTAAGTACATTTTATCATCCGTCATTTCCATCAAGCCACTCTTAGCTTGAGTAACATTAGTATTACCACCACCATTACGATGATCGTAGATTACAACATCCTGTATTGTTCTACCATCGGGAAGTTTCTTCCCTACTTTAATCACAAAATCACCAATATCAGAATTAAAAACTCCCTCAGCAATAGTTACTGCGGGTTTTTTATTCCTTACATCACTAAGCAATGTTTGAAATTCGAGATTTGCCTTGGGAAGAATATAATTTGAAAAATAGAATGCTCCAATACTTACAAACACAATAAAAACAACCATTGGGCGCATTAATCTTTGAACTGATATTCCTGCAGATTTAATAGCTACAAGCTCATAATTCTCTCCAAGGTTACCAAAAGTCATTAATGATGAAAGCAATACCGCCAATGGTAGCGCCATGGGTACAAATGTAGCTGAGGCATAAAAAAGAAGCTCTGCAATTGTGTACCACTCAAAACCCTTACCTACAAAATCATCGACATATTTCCATAAAAACTGCATTAATAATACAAATATGGAAATAAAGAATGTAAGAATCAGAGGTCCTATATACGATTTAAGAGTAAATATACTTAGTTTTTTCAATTTTACTTTTCTTTATATTAATTGCTGCAAAGATAAATCACAAATAGGAATTCTTTACAATTTATTTGTAACGTCATTTTATAAGAAATATTCTACTTATCAATTACTGTTTTAAATTATTATTTGTATAAAATATAATTTTGGGTGAAATATTACTTTTTACTCAATCATTTGGGCTAAAGCCCATAGAAGCTGTATTATTAGGTGGGCTTGTCATCCTGAGTCTACCGAAGGGACAGCCCTGCCTAATGAAATACACCTAAGTGGGCTCTAGCCCAAATCAAACGAAGCAATATTTTTTTGTCACATAACTCAGATAACTAATTTTGCTACCTAAATGAGTAAAATAACTTCATAATACATTTTGACAAGCCGAATTCCCTTTTATTTTAGTTTTCACTTTTTTAAATATAAAGCGAAAAAAAATAACGTACATTTTGCTCTATGAAACACAAAATATATTTTGTGAAAAACTTACAAAATATATTTTGATACGCAGAATTCCCTTTTATTTTATTTTAGCTTTTTTAAATATAAAGCGAAAAAAAATAACGTACATTTGCAGAGAGTAATTAAATAATTAGAAAACACTTAAAAACAAATAATATGAATCAACAAAGACAACCACAAGGAGACTTAAACATGAAAAAAGTATTTCCAATGGCAATAGTAGCTGGAGCTATTATTTTATTAATAATTTTCTGGAGTAGAATGACTGTAACAATAGGTGCTGGTCAAGGTGGAGTTATTTTTAACACATTTGGATTAGGTATTGACGTTAATGAGTCTGCAATGGACGAAGGCTTCCATTTTATTGCACCATGGAATAAAGTATACGTATATAATGTGCGTCAGAAAGAAAAGGCTGAGGAAATGAAAATGCTTTCTTCTAATGGTCTTGAAATTAGAATTGATGTATCAGCATGGTATAAGCCTGTATTTGCTGAGCTTCCTAAATTGCATAAAATTATTGGTAAAAATTACGAATCACAAATTGTAGTTCCATCAATGAGAGCTGCAGCACGTAGTGTAATCGGTAGATATACTCCTGAAGAGATATACTCAACCAAAAAAGATGCTATTGAAACTGAGATTTATGATGAGACTAAAAAGATTTTAGATGATAAATACATCCTTTTGGATCGAATGCTAATTCGTAGTATAATTCTACCAGCTACCATCAAAACAGCTATTGAAAGTAAACTTAAACAAGAGCAACTAGCACTAGAGTATAAGTTTAAACTTCAAAGAGAAGAGAAGGAAGCACAACGTAAGCGTATTGCTGCTGAAGGTGAGGCTGCTGCAAACAAAATTATTAATAGTAGTTTGACTGATGGACTTCTTAAGATGCGTGGTATTGAAGCTACAATTAAACTTTCAGAATCTCCAAATTCTAAAACTGTAATTATTGGTGGTGGTAAAGATGGTCTTCCATTGATACTGAATAACTAATAATTCATAATATATATATTATAACCTCAATGGATAATCTCTATTGGGGTTATTTTCTTTAAAGACATCATGAATAAACGAATATTAAAACTAGCAATACCTAATATAATTAGCAATATTACTATCCCTTTATTAGGAATGGTAGACACTGCTCTTATGGGCCATCTTGATAGTTTAATATACGTTGGAGCTATTGCTCTAGGGTCTATGGTTTTCAACTTTATTTATTGGGGAATGGGATTCCTTAGAATGGGTACCGTAGGTTTTACAGGACAAGCTTTTGGCAAGAAAGATAATAAAGAAATTTTCCTTGTTTTGGCAAGAGCTTTAAGCATTTCAATATTTGCTACTGCTATAATTCTAGCTATGCATTACTATATTATTGACTGGTCACTACTACTAACTGACTCATCCTTTGCCATAGAATCAGAAGCAAGAATTTATTTTAATACTAGAATTTGGGCTTTACCAGCCACATTAATAATACTAACATTCAGTGGGTGGTTTATTGGAATGCAGAATACTGTTTATCCAATGATAATTTCTATCTTCTCAAATATTATTAATATTTCTCTTTCGTTTTTCTTTGTTTATTACCTTGATATGAAAACTCAGGGTGTAGCATTAGGCACTGTGATTGCACAATATATGGCCTTAGTATTAGTAATAATTATATTCCTTAAGAAATACAGGCACTATATTATACCTATAAGTTATGCTTCTATAATTAATGCCAAGCTTAAGCAGTTTATGAATGTAAATAAAGATATTTTTATTCGAACATTAGGTATAATCTTCGTAATGTCTTTTTTCACTATTCAATCAGCCAAAATTAGCGATACTACTCTAGCCGTTAATACAATATTACTACAATTTTTTATTTTCTTTTCTTATATTTTGGATGGTTTTGCTAATGCTACCGAAGCTCTCAGCGCTGAAGCCATTGGCTTGAGGAAGATTAAATTACTTAAGCGAGTTATTAAAAACAATATGATTTTTGGACTTATTTTTAGTATTCTTTTTACTGTTTTCTACGCTATAGCTGGTGATTTTATACTCCTTTTATTAACTAATAACAAACAAATAATTGAGGCCGCAACTCCACAATTATATTGGATTATTGCAATACCATTAATAAGTTTCACTGCATTTATTATGGATGGTGTATATATAGGAGCAACTGCATCAAAAGCAATGCGCAACACTCTTATGTTATCTTCACTATTAGTATTTTTACCAATTGCACTCTGGGGATTTGGAGATATGAATATCAGACTTTGGACAGCATTTCTTGCTTTTCTATTATCCAGAGGAATTCTACTTCTATTAACTCTAAATAAAGCTATTTATAGTAAAATCTAAGACTTAGGTTAATTTTTCACATATTAGTACAAAGCAGATTAAAACCAAGTTATTACTAAAGAAAAAAATAGCATTAATTAACAATCAATTAAAATACCATATCATTATAGCCACTGTCTTTATTCTCTATACACAAAAGACTAACACAATAAATTAATTAAAATAGTTTTCATTTCTTTTTAACACAAGCTATATGAA
>JAOZSY010000223.1 GCA_029939445.1 Bacteroidales bacterium | reverse complement strand
CCCTTTGTATGATACAACAACTTTTTATGTTCAAGAACAAAGGTCTATTGCTCAAGCAAATTATACGGTTGGTACAGCATTAGTAAATACAGGCACAGTGGGTCCAAGCCCATATGGAGCAGGAAACTATGGAGCAAAAATGCAATTTCTAATAACAGCTTCTGAATTAAGCGCTTTAGGAATGATGCAAGGTCCAATACATTCATTATCATTTAATGTTTTATATCCTGTAGGTTCACCATTAAACAGTTATACTATAAAGATTGCGAATAGCACAAAAATATCAATGCTTGGTGCTAATTTAGAAACTGGTTTAACAACTGTTTATTCTGAAAGTAATTATGTAGATGTAGCAGGTTGGAATGAACATCAATTTTCTACCCCTTATATTTGGGATGGACATAGTAGTTTAATTATTGAAACGTGTTTTAAAAACACTACTTCTACAAATTTTGCTAGTGTTTACTATACACAAACCTCAAATATTTCTGTTGCATATAATATTGGTAATAGTAGTTTTAGCTGTATTGATTCTGCAATTACAGGAAACTCCAATCATCGTCCAAATATTAGATTAAAGCAAACAGGATTAGCAACTTGTGCCAGTGAGTTAATTCCTCTAACAGTTAATATTGTAAATATTCCAAATACAGATGCAGGTATAACTTCAATTACTGAACCATCAGGAAATGTGAGTTCGATTATTGCTACACATGTAAAAGTAATATTAAAGAATTATGGACTTAGCAATATGACTTCTGCAACCATCAATTGGACAGAAAAAGGCATTATTCAAACACCATTTATGTGGGCAGGTAATTTAGCCCAGAATAATATAGATACAGTAACAATAGCTACAAATCACCTATTCAAAGGTGGAAGTACTAATATTGTTGCTTGGGTAGAATTAACTAATGATACTATACATCAAAATGATACAGCATCAATGCATAAGCTAATATGTATGAGTGGAAACTACAGTATAAATTCTACTAATGGTGATTACTTAACCTTTACAGATGCAGCTGATGATTTAAATTTAATTGGTATTTGCGGGCCAGTGGTATTTAATGCTGATTCAGGTACTTATAACGAAATAATAACTCTTTATCCAATAGTAGGATCTAGTGCAACAAATACAATCACGTTCCAATCCACGCAACAAGATAGTACATATGTGGTTTTGAAGAATCCAAACGCAAATAGTCAATATGTAATCAAGCTAATAGGGGCATCGTATGTAAACATTAAGCATATGAGTCTTGAAAATAATGGGGCTCAACCTGGGAATATTATTGTTCTAGAAAATGGAGCTAATAATATTGAAATAAGTAGTAATTTAATTAGTAGTGGATATACTATTAGTTCAACTATAAACGCTAGTGGAATTTATGCTAATCAGCAGGGTATAAACGATATTTTGATTAATAACAATAAGTTTAACGATGGTTATAGCTCTATTTATTTTGGGGGTACGTCTTCATCTACAAATAATAATATAAGTATATTAAATAATACTTTTAATGGTTTTAATGGACAAGCAGTAAGATTACATAGTTCAAATAATATTGATATTTCTTCAAATATTATGACCTCAGGAGCTCAAGGAACTAATGTAAATAGCATTTATTTTTCCATGGTTAGTAATTTTGAAATTTCCAATAACAAAATTATTACTAGTTCTAGTACCCAAAGTTATGGGATGTATTTAAGAGGAAGTGGAACGGCAGGCGATCATTCTATTATATCTAATAACTTCTCTTCTACATTTGGTAGTTCTGCTGTAAATTGCGGAATATATATATATTTAAGTAGTTATGTGGATATTTCTTATAACTCAATAAATGTAAATGATGGAGGGCCAACCTCCAAAGGAATGTATGTAAGTGGAGGATCTAATATAATTGCAAAGAATAATTCTATAAGCTCAAAGGCAGGATATGCGTTATATGTTACTTCTGTACCATCTAATTATAGTTTTGATTATAATAATATTTATGCTGATGCTAGCGCATCAAATTTTGTTTATTGGGGTACATTAATTTCTGATTTAGCATCATTAAAGGCTGCTGATATAAATAATAATCAAAATTCTGTAAGCTCTAATCCAAATTATAATAGTTTAACTGATCTACATGCCCAAGGAATTGATTTATACAATTCAGGCACTCCAATTAGTGGTATTACTATAGATATTGATAATGATTTAAGAAATACAACTACACCTTGTATTGGAGCTGATGAATTTATCCCCCCTGCAATTGATTTGAGTCTAAGGGAATTAGTATATCCTTACGAATCAAGCTGTAGCTTTAGTGCAACCGATAGTATTGTTGTGAGAATTAAGAATATGGGACTTAATACCTTAAATTTTGCCTCTACTAATGCTACTATAAAAATATACCTAAGTGGAATGTCAACAGATACTATAACTTATATTTTAAATACTGGCAGCTTAACAGTTGGAGATGAAATGAATGTGAAGGTATCGAACTCTTATAATTTGTTACCTAATGGAATGTACACTTTTGATGGTGATATAAGCATTGCAAATGATGGCAACTCAATTAATGATATAATGTTGCAGAAGAGTATTGTTAATTATCCAAATATCAATAGCTTTCCGTTTAGTGAAAACTTTGAGTCTGGTAATAACATATCATTTATAGAAACCAGTGGTTCTCAATCTTCAGTTGGGGTTACAGGTGCTGCTGCAAATTTAAGTATAGCAGGTTTAAATTTTAGTGGTGGTAGCAATATAGGATGGATAATGCCATCTACTGTAACTCAGGCCTTCAATAATACCTCTCACATTGCCACAGCAGGTACTTGCAATATTGACGCTTCAAGTGTAACATCTTTATTCCTTCATTTTAGGCTGCGTCAGACTAAATACGCTACCTATAATAATAGTACTTCTTGGTTTAGAGTTTTATTGACAGATGCAAATAGCAATATATATTATTTGAAGAATTTAAATGGGGATTCAGTATTTATGCCAATAACAGCAAATTCAGATCCATTTCAAACACAATTATATGACTTAAGTATGTATACCGGTCAGAACATACAAATTAGCTTTGAATCATCATGTATGTATTCTCTTGGTTATGGAAGTTATGATGGAGACAATGCTTATGTTGATGATATTATAATATGGGAGCCATCACCTAAAGACGTGGCAGTAAAGTCCACTTTTAGCAATAATTTATTTGGTCACCCAGGAGCAAATATGGCTATCAGCACATATTTTTCTAATATGGGAATAGATACTCTTTATACCATACCTTTGGCATATCAGGTGAATAATGGAATTATTATTCGTGATACTGCAATAGGAACATTTATTCCTTTTGAAAGTGATAGTTTTACATTTACAAGCAATTACACTCTTAGCAGTGGTACTCAAAATCTTTGTGTCTTTGCCGAACTGCCAAATGATGCTATAGCTACAAATGATACTGCATGTTCTCAATTGAAAGGCTTGAATACATTTTTTGCGAGTTATTCGGATGATTTTGAAGCAAATAATGAATGGTTTCCAGCAAATACAATTGTTCAATGGCAATTAGGTACACCTAATTCAAGTTTCTTTACAAATACACATAGTGGACAAAATGCTTGGACTACCATCCTTAATGGAAACCATGCAACTAGTTCCGAGGATTATTTATATTCACCATATCTTATTGTACCAACATATGCTGATACTGCTGTATTAGAGTTTTGGATGACAATGAATGTTAATACTTTAGATGTATATAGCCAATTAGAATACTCTTTTGATGGTATTTTATGGATACCTCTTGGATATTACGGTGACCCAAACTCAACCAATTGGTATAATAAGGCTATTAATGGAAAGCATGTTTGGAGTCATAGTAATTACTCTTGGGCGGAATCTAATATTAAGCTAGATCCAAGTGTATTTAATACTGGAAATTCATTTCAGATGCGTTTTACTTTTAACTCAGGCACAAACCCATTAAGTAGTGATGGTTGGGCTATTGATGATTTTAAAATTACAATTCCACCTATGCAAATAGATGCAGGTGTTGAATCTATAATAAATCCTACAAATTCAATTATTACTGGTAGTGTAACTACAGTAAGTGTAATGCTGAAAAACTACGGTAATGATACTTTAACTAGTATTCCTATTAGTTATAGTATTAATGGAAACGTAATTAGTAATGAAACTTGGAGTGGAGTATTGCCTTTAGACTCTTCAGTTGTATATACATTCTCTACAACTTATACTTCGGGAGGAATTGA
>JAOZSY010000461.1 GCA_029939445.1 Bacteroidales bacterium | reverse complement strand
TATATTATGTTTGTGGGATTGATACTATTTTTTGATTCAATAAATACTATTCCTTATGCAAATCTTAGATTAGAAGAAAGAGCAAAGCGTTTTGTAGCAATCAGATTAACAGGTATATTTTCTAATATAGGACTTAATTTATTTTTTATTCTATTAATACCTTTCCTAATTAAGAATTTTAGTGACAATAGCGTAGTTCAGTGGATGGCAAATTACTATAATGCAGACAGTAAGGTTGATTATATATTTATAAGTAATGTTATTTCAAGCGGTTTGCAAACTGTGATGTTTATTCCTGAATGGTTAAAGCTAAAAATTACTTTTGATTATAAGCTATGGAAAAAAATGATGGTTTATGCATTGCCATTATTAGTTTTTGGGCTAGCAGGCGCAGTAAATGAAGTTATTGATAGAGTATTATTAAAGTACCTATTGCCAGAGAATATTGCAATGGCTCAAGTGGGAATTTATGCTGCTGTTTATAAGGTGTCCATAATAATGACCATAATTATCCAAGCATATAGATATGCTGCCGAACCATTCTTTTTTGCTCAAGAGAAACATAAGGATGCAAAAATGATGTATGCCAATATGATGAAGTATTTTGTGATGGTTACCTCTGTTGTTTTCCTTGCTACTATGCTTTATATGGATATTGTAATATATTTTGTTGGTGAAAGATTCCGCTCAGGAGCACCGGTTATTCCAATTCTATTAATGGCGAATTTGTTCTTGGGTATTTACTATAATCTCTCAGTTTGGTATAAGTTAACTGATAAAACAAAATTTGGAGCCTATATCTCTATTTTCGGGGCTTTGGTTACTCTGGCGCTTAACTTCTACTGGATTCCACGTATTGGCTATACGGGCTCAGCTTGGGCTACTTTTATCTGTTATGGCTCTATGGTTTTGGTTTCGTTTTTATTGGGGCGCAAATATTATCCAATACCTTACGATATAAGTAGGATATTAGCATATCTTGGCTTGGCAGTAATTCTTTATTTTGCAAGCCTGCAATTGCATTTCGATTCGTTAGCAATTCACCTTTCAGTAAATACAGTTATACTTTTGGGATATATGGTTTTATTATTTTATTCTGAAAAAAAGAATCTAATGCCAAAAGTTAATAAATAGTCCTTAGCTTCTGAAAAATTTATATCTTTGATAGTATCATATGATACTATAAAGTGATATTTGAAAATGAAACAATCAAACTTTTCCATTAAACAAAGAATAAAAAGCTTCACTCATGCATTCAATGGCTTGCGAATTGTTTTTATCGAGGAACATAATGCAAGAATCCA
>JAOZSY010000222.1 GCA_029939445.1 Bacteroidales bacterium | reverse complement strand
AATTTAAGAATTTCGCCTCTTTATCCTTCTCCTTTATCCTTCTCCTTTATCCTTCTCCTTTATCCTTCTCCTTTATCCTTCTCCTTTATCCTTTTCCTTTATCCTTTTCCTTTATCCTTTTCCTTTATCCTTTATCCTTTCTACATCGGATCAACATCGGGTTGAATATAAATAGAACGAAATTCTTTCACCTTATACATATCATCCATAGCATCGTTTATAATTACTTTAACAGCCTTATGCGATGCTTTTATTTCAAATTTTATTAGAATATTCTTAATAAATAAGTTTTTTACACGAGCAACCATAGGATACTCAGGGCCAAGAACCCTTGCCCCCAATTTAGGTTTAAGCAGGTTTGCAAAATGACTTGCTCCCGCATTAAGAACATTATAATCTCTATGTTTCAACGAAATTCGTATTAGTCGATAAAATGGTGGATACTTAAAATTTACCCTTTCTTCCATTTGGCTTTTATACATTCCAAAATAATCATTCTCCACCACATCTCTAATAACAGCATGATGAGGTTGAGAAGTTTGAACAATCACTTTACCACGTTTGTACTTTCGTCCAGACCTACCACTAACCTGAGTTAACTGCTGAAAACTACGTTCGAAAGCTCTAAAATCAGGATAAAATAAACCATTATCGGCATTTAATACTCCTACCAAACTTACATTATCAAAATCCAAACCCTTAGTAACCATCTGCGTTCCCACAAGAATATCTATTTTTCTATCCTGAAAATCATTAATAATTTGCAGATACGCATTCTTTGACCTTGTGGTATCCAAATCCATACGCTTAACTATTGCATTAGGGAAAAATACAGGCATCTCCTCCTCAATTTTTTCGGTACCGAAACCTTTCATTGCAAGTTTCTTACTTCCACAATTTGGACAAATAACAGGAACATCTTTTGAAGCTCCACAATAGTGGCATTTCAACCTATTTAATCCTTTATGATATGTAAGACTAACATCGCAATTATTACATTCTGGAGTCCATTGGCAACTATCGCAAACCAACCTAAGACTAAAGCCTCGTCTATTTTGAAAAAGGATAATCTGCTCTTTATTATCTAATGCTTCAGTAATATTTTCGATAAGATGTTTTGAAAAATGAGAGTTCATCTCCTTCTTTTTCCTAGCTTCCACAATATCAACAACCTCAATCACAGGCATATTAAGCCTAGCGTATCTTTCCTTTAGTTCTACCAAGCCATACTTTCCTTTGCGCCCTTTATAATACGATTCAAGCGAAGGAGTAGCCGACCCTAAAATAGTTTTGGCACCATGCATATTTGCAAGAACCATTGCTGCATCCCTTGCTTGATAGCGAGGTGCTGGGTCAAATTGCTTATATGATGTATCATGCTCTTCGTCAATAATTACAAGCCCTAGGTTTGTAAAAGGTAGAAAAATCGAAGAGCGAGCACCAATAATTATCTGATATTGATTATCATTCTGCTGACCAACACGATGCCAAACCTCCACCCTTTCGTTATTTCCATATTTGCTATGATAATAACCTAGCTTATTTCCAAAGTATTGTCGTAAACGATTAATAATTTGAGCAGTTAGAGCTATTTCTGGAATTAAGAATAAAACCTGTTGGCCTTTAGCAATATATTTTTCAATAATTTTTATATAAATCTCCGTTTTACCACTTCCAGTAACTCCATGCAAAAGACAAATATCTTTCTCTTTGAAACTACTTTCTATTTGTTCTTTTGCTAGCTGCTGTGCATCAGAAAGAATAATAGAATCTACACTTTTAACAGAAGCAAAATCCTTAATTCGAGATTGACTTTTTTGATAAATTTCCAAAATACCTTTTTCAACCAAAGCAGACAATATACCAGCAGAAATACCGCTCTTTTTCAATAGAAAGGTCTTACTAATCTCTATATTTTCTTTAGTCAGAAATTTAGAATATTGGATATATGCCAATAATAACTCCAGCTGTTTGAATGCCTTCTTCTCTAATTCTTTAGTTATTTTCTCAAGATTATTATGCTCAGTAAACTTTTCTGACAAACGAACATAAGATTCCATTTTAGGACGAAACTTATCTTTAATCTCCTCCTGAGGAAGCACACATGATTTCTCAATTAAGTTTTTTACAAGAGGCATTATCTTCTGCAAATCAACAATCTTACTTACCTCTGTTAAGGTTAGCTCTTCATTAAGTTCTAGAGCCTGAACAATCAAAAATTCTTTCTCATTTAGAATATCGTAATTCTTATCAAAATCGGGGTGAAGAACCAGCTTCGACTCACTCGCCATTTTAAAAGCTGAAGGCAAAGCAGCATTCATTACATCACCGCGATGCGCCATATAATATTCAGATAACCAATTCCAAAACTTAAGTTGATAAGCATTAACAATTGCTTCATTATCAAGGATGTTTAGTATGTATTTTACCGAAGAGCTTTCTGGTAATCTATCATGAACCTCAACTATAATTCCTGAATAGAGTTTCTTTTTGCCAAACTGAACAACAACTCTCTTACCCACCTCCACATAATCGTTATAATCAAAAGGCACACGATAAGTAAAACTCTTTGCTAAAGGCAAGGGTAATAATACTTCTACAAAAAGCGTAATACGTTCCATTTAAAAGAATATGAAATTATACCTAAATCAAAAACCCATAATAAATTAGTTAGCTTATAAGTCATTAACTAGTGGTAAGCTTGATTCATTATTGGCATTATTTGGATTTGCTAATTTATAAAAAAATGTCGCTAAAAATCAAATAATTTTAACGACATTTTATAAGTTGAATAAATTTATTAACTATATCTACATCGACAATATTCTTGCCATTCGTAGCATATCAGGATCTATTTCACTATTATTCTTAATTGCTTTTTCCAAGGGAACATATACAACTTCATTATTTTGAATTCCAACCATATAATTAGTTTTGCCAAGAAATAAGCCTTCCACAGCATAAAAACCTAGCTTACTTGCAAGTATTCTATCGGCTAGAGTTGGAGCACCTCCTCTTTGTACGTGACCAAGCACGGTAACTCTTGTATTGTATGTATTGTCTATTTCTTTAACTTTTCGTGCCATTTCGTATGCACCACCACTTTGATCTCCTTCGGCAACAATAATAATTCCCGATGTTTTACCCTTTTTCATATTAGTTTTAAGAGTAATTTTAAGATCATTAACAGTAGTATCTACCTCTGGAATCAAGATACCTTCGGCACCAGTTGCAATACCTGTATTTAGCGCTATAAATCCAGCATCGCGTCCCATTACTTCCACAAAAAACAACCTATTATGCGAGTCTGCAGTATCCTTAAGTCTATCAACTGCCTCAACCACAGTATTCATTGCTGTATCGTATCCAATTGTAGAATCAGAGCCATAAAGGTCGTTATCAATGGTTCCTGGAACTCCAATAATTGGAATATTAAATTCTTGGCTAAATATCTGAGCTCCAGTAAATGTACCATCACCACCAATTGCAACTAGGGCTTCAATACCATGCTTTTGTATATTCTCAAATGCCTTTTTTCTACCTTCTATGGTTTTAAATTCCATACTACGAGCCGATTTAAGAATAGTACCTCCTCTTTGAAGTATATTACTTACATTTTGCGATTTCAATTCTATAAAATCATCATAAATCATCCCATCATATCCTCGCAAAATACCATATACCTCAGCACCATATGTAATTGCTGTTCTTACTACTGCGCGAATTGCAGCATTCATACCAGGAGCATCACCTCCAGAAGTAAAAACTCCTATTTTCTTTAATCTATTCGCTTTTGTCATTTATTTATTCTACTTGTATTTATTATTAATGCTATTTTCCTAAAACTATTATCATTCTTATTTCCTATCGTCTCGTTTATTCGAGTCTTTTCTATCACGTCCACCACGTTTATCATCATCGCGCCTTTTATAACTTCCTCCTCTATCATTTTCGTTCCTAGAGGTTCCTTTATATGGGCGATTTCCATCTCGAGAATTTCCACGATTATCTCTTTTATCATCATCACGACGCTTATAATCTCCCCTCTCACGATTTGCTAATCTATCACCTTCATATGGTCTATCGCCATCACGGTTTCTTTTAAAGCTACTTCCCTTATCATCGTCGCGGCGTTTATAATTTCTTTTTTCGCTTCCGTCTCTTTTATCATCTCTATAAGGACGGTCTCCTCCTTTAGAGTCGCGTTTACTATCGCGTCTTTCATCATCGCGGCGTTTAAACTTTCCTCTTTCGCTTCCGTCTTTTTTATCATTTATATATTGGCGGTCTCCTCCTTTA
>JAOZSY010000221.1 GCA_029939445.1 Bacteroidales bacterium | reverse complement strand
GTTGCCACAGACATATAGCCTCATTCTGGAAACAGGGTGGGGCTTTTTTTATGCTCAAAAAAAGGCTATATTCTATAGAAAGGCTAAAGGTAAAATTTAGTTGTTCAAAAGTAGGTCCTGACGATAAATGTTAGGATGCTGACAGAATCGTCAGTATCAGGATGCTAGACCGATAGCGTCAGCATCGTTGCCATAGCTATTAAGCCTCATTCCTTAATTGAGTGTGGCTTTTTTATGGAATTATTTTAGATGAATTTATAAGAATGAGTTGTTTAATGAAATGTTATATAACCTTTATTAATTGCATGAATTTTTTACGATAAAGTCCTCCAATTTGAATTATTTTCATTTTATCTTCAATAAGTACCTCTGGATATTTTATGGAGAAAATCTTATCAATATTTACAATGAAACTTCTATGAGTACGAACGAATTGATGAGAAGGTAATGCTAATTCTATGTCTTTCATAGTAACATGCACTGTAAAAGCATTATTATGAGTGTAGATGCTTACATAGTCTTTGCTGGCTTCAATATAATAGATATCATTAAGTCGAATCTTATTTAAACGATAGTCAGCTTTTACAAATATGTATTTTTTAGTGGAAGGTTCTAAAGTGTTGAGTGTGGTATCCAAATTATTAATGGTAGCCTTAATATTAAATGCAAGCTCATTATCATTTAATGGTTTATGCATAATTAGTTTAGCTTGTGAGTCTTTAACTTGAAAGTTATTAAACTTATTACCACCAATTAATAGAATTACAGGAATAGCAAAACGGATATTAATATCATTAGTTGCATCATTTGCCGTATATTTCTCAGAAGAAAATAAATCCATTAATACAATGTCTACTTTGTTATTTTCAAGATAATCAATTGCTAATTTAGGTGTTGCAACCATTTTTACAACGTTAAACCCCATTGTTGATAATCTGTTTTGCAAAGCCACTTCTACATAAGTAGCTTCCTCTACAATTAATATTTTTAGTTTTGCCATGATGATATTTTGACTTTATTTTTGTTATGTAATGATATTATATCGACAAAGATAGTAAATTTATAGATTAATTATTAATTACTCTCCCCATTTATAACCATTAATGTTGATGCCTAATAATGCGAGAGCTCTTAATACTACAGTGTCAACTAATTCTATAATGTTTTTTGGTTTAGAATAAAAGGAAGGTGTCGCTGGAAGAATAATAGCTCCAGCTTCGGTTAGCTGAGTCATATTACGCAAGTGAATTAGATTATAAGGAGTTTCTCTAGCAACGATTATTAGTTTCTTACGTTCTTTGAGCATAACATCAGCAGCTCGGCTAATTAAATCATTAGATATTCCATTAGAAATCCGCCCAATACTACCCATTGATGCAGGACATATTATCATAGCATCATATTTTGCAGAACCACTAGCAAAAGGTGCGTAAAAATCATTGGGAGTATATATCTTTTGGCTAATCTCCTTTTTAGGATTACTCTCTAATTCATGTAACCAAACATCTTGAGCATTTTTTGAAAAAACTATGTCAAAATCATTGAACTGCTCAGAATATTTTTCTAAGTAATTAATAATACGTTGTGCATATATTGAACCACTTGCTCCAGTTATTGCTAATACTATTTTTGACGATTTATCCATTATACAAAGCTAATAAAATTGAATTGTAATATAAAAAAACAACTTCCTTAATAGTGAATTAATAACTATTTATATAAGGAAGTTGTTCTAATATTTTTTGAAATTAATTATTCTAACCTAAATCTCTTATCTTTTTAAGTAAATCCATATTTATAATTTCAACATGCTTACTTCTAAGGTTTATCACACCGTCTTTTTTGAATTCAGACATTATCCTTATAACATTTTCTGGTGTCATATCTATCATTTCAGCAATCTCTTTACGTGACATTGGTAAGTTAAACTCTAATGAATTAAAGTAAGATTCCGAAAAATCAACAAGAATAAGAGCTATTCGCCCTCTTAAATTTTTGCTATTAATAGAATATGTATGATTAATAATATCGTCAGCAGTATTACTTATATATCGTAAGATATCAAGCGAAAATTCACCATTTTCTCTTAACATATTGCGCATAACACCTAAATCTATTCTGCATACTTGACTGTCAACTAATGCTGTAATAGTATATTCGTAAATATCTTTCGATAATACTGATAACAAACTAATAAAATCATTTGGACGAGCAATAGTAATTATCTGTTCCTTGCCTTTAATACCTATTTTTTGTAATTTAACTAATCCTTCAGTCAAGTAAATAAATTCTCTAATAAGTTCACCAGCATTAACAATTATTGCGCCTTTTTCAATGTTAGTAGTTTTCTTATTCTTATATATTGTTTCTAATTGTTCATCCGATAATTTATCAAATAGATGAGACCTGAATTTGCAATTTTTACATGTTTGATTTAACTCCATTTTTAGTGTATTTAAAATTATTATATCATCACGTTATTTATTTCACAAATATAAGTAAAAAATGATATTATTTATATTTTGAAATATAAAATAATAAAAGTTATAATTATCTTATTAATACAGTCCTTAAATACTTAATTATCATATTGTAATAAATATTAGTGTTGCAGAGTAATACTTATTATATACGACTATTTAGAAAATAATTAGAAATATAGTGGTTTAGAATGACTCTATTTATCTAATCTAGTTAAACCAGCTTTTGCTTTTTGTGTAATACCATTTTCATATTCATTAAAATCAAGTTCAAGAATTAGCTCATACATTTGTTGAGCATCCTCTGTTCTTCCAGTTTTTTCATAATAGTAGCCTAGTTGTAAAGCAGATTTTGCTGCATAATAGTATTTCATATCCTTAGACATTAATATTGTGAGCTTATAGTTCTTTTCTGCCTTTATTGGTTTATTATTTTCATCGTATATCCGTCCAAGTCTATAGAAATATTCGATATTGTTTCGTTCACTCTTATAATTATTTAGTTCTTTTCCTTTTTCAATAACTTCTTCAGCTTCTGTATAATACCCGCCATCAAATAACAGTCTACTTCTTAATAAATATAAATTTGGAACAATATCTGAATTAGCTTCAATTTCTGCTTGTTTGTCGGAATCGTAAAAACCATCATCAAGCTCTTTAATGATAGTTATTTCTGATTGATAAGAATCTAGATCTCCATTTATAAGTCTCGACCAAGCTAATTTCTGATGCGATGCTGCTTTATAATTATTTCCGGGGTATGTATTTATGTATTTATTAAAATAGATTTCTGCTTTTAGGTCCTTTTTATATAGTAGGCTCTGCCCATATAAATAATTTAGATAACAGAATCGATTACTGACGTCTTTGTTTTTTGTTTTTACAATATCTAATGCGTCTATTACTTCCTTATTGTATTTATGGTGTTGATAAAAAGACGCTTTAGAAAATAGATAGATTAGATTATTTGAGTATTTTTCATTGTATTCTTCATTGTTAAATATTTCTCTAAGTAGTTTATTCTTATCCTCTCTAATGGAGAAGTTGTCGCTTAAAAAAGTGTATATTAATACATTCTCAACAAATAGATGATTTTCATTTTCATTGTTCTGAGAAGACAATAGTGATTTTGTAATATCATTAAAGCCTTGATTGATGTCTCCATATAAACCAAGAATACTTAGACCCCAATTATAAGCCTTAGGTATGCTCCCTATTGTTACTGATATAGCTCCTCTTGATTTGTAATTTGGCATAAAATCTGGAAAATATTTTATATTATCAATATTGGTATTATATGCTTTTTTAAATAGATAAATAGCTGACAAATAGTTTCTTTGTATTGCTTCTGAAATGGATTCTATTAAATAGATATCAGCAAGAAAATAGTATTTATACGGGTTGTCATTATTTTCTCCCATAATTTTATCTACACTTATAGAACGATATTTTTTAAATTCGTTTAAAGAACTCGAACTTCCTATAGTTGCATATTGTAAGAAATAAGAATAGGTTCTAATATAATCAACTACTACATTGTTAGGATTTATTTTGGCTTCTTTTTCTAATAATAAATCAACTTTTTTGTAGTCAAGAGCAAAAGTATACTCAAAAATCTTCTTACAATTCTCATTATAATCAATTATAGAAAAAGTATTATTTATAAAAGAAAATAATAATAAAAGAATAAGTGAAGTTCTGTTTCTCATTTATTGGTATGTTTGCTTATGCTTTGAAATCTAAATCCAATTGTTTACGTAAATTATCTAATTCAGGATTAATTTCCATCATTTCATTATAGTGATCCTTACTAGTTTTATTTATTACTG
>JAOZSY010000042.1:2827-14673 GCA_029939445.1 Bacteroidales bacterium | reverse complement strand
CGATAATACGTGGCTATATGATTATGTATTTGCTTTTTTCTATGGTTTTATACAAAATGATAATTATGTCTATGATGCCACAACTCTGAATTCTACCAATATATTACCAATTTCGTCAAATATATATGCTATTGGTAATATGAATTATGACTATTTTAGCAATGTGAATAAACTCATACTTCAAAATACCTACAGTTCTATTTTTGTGGCAAGTCGCGGTCTGTCTTTGAGACAGGCTGCTCAGCTGGTGCAGCGATAATTCACTGAATACTGATTACATTTCACTGCTTACACAATAAGAATTTCTACTTTCTATCAATATCGCTTGCTCCCGATGTTCTAACATCTACATTAGAAGGATTTCCTTTATACGTAATACTTGATGCTCCGGAGGCTTCTCCAATTAATGATTTAGTAACTGAAACCTTAACGCTTGATGCACCACTGCAATCAATATTTGCTTCATCGGCCTCTAAGTCGTAAGCTTTAAAATTACTTGCTCCCGAACATTCTAACTCTAATTTAGCAACATAACCGCTTAAGTTTATATTTGCAGCTCCACTAATATCAACATCGAGTTTATTACATTTAATTCTCAGCTCCGACGATGAGGCTCCACTAAGCTCAAAGTCCATATCATCATTCTCAAATCGCGATTCGCTAGTCAAGGAGGCGGCTCCACTGAGGTCTATATCCTTTAGCTCGGCCATAGTAATATACACCATCATTTTTGTAGGATTATTAATGTTTCCTTTAGTACTTAATTCTAATTCTCCATTATTCACATTGCTAATAACCTTCTCTATGATATTATCATCAGTTTCAATTATTAAGCTTTGTTTATCTCCTTTTACTATAATAATTTCGAAAGCACCACCGGCTTCAATAGAATTAAAAGTACTAACTGATCTTTCTTCTTTTACTAAATTTCCACTGCCATTTATTCTATTAAGAAAAGTAAATGAAAATAATAAGAAGATAACTATTGCTATTCCAATTCCTTTAAGTGTAGAGAAAGTATTCATAATTTATATGTTTTCGGATTTCTATATTATTGAATTATATAGCAGACGTTTTTTACAATTAAAAAGTTACAATCTATTTTGAAATTAACTCTTCAACCAACTTAGGAACTCCAATTGTAGCTTTTTTAGAAATGCACACCATATCTTGTATAGCCTGCTGATTTGCCTTAGGATCAATATAATACGTCTTACAATCTTGAGTAGTACAACTCATCAAACCAGCAGCAGGATATACCGAGAGCGAAGTGCCAATAATAATTAGTATATCTGCTAGATTTACTCTTTCGGCAGCATAGTCGATTAAAGGTACATCCTCGCCAAACCATACTATATGTGGACGAAGCTGGGCACCATCTTCAGCCAAATCACCTATTTTAAGTTTCCAACCTTCGAGCTCTGTAACCAAATTATCATCTTTTTCGCTCCGAACTTTTCTAAGCTCACCATGCAAGTGTAAAACATTGCTAGAGCCGGCTCTCTCGTGTAAATCATCTACATTTTGGGTAATTATTTCTACATCGTATTGTTTTTCTAATTCTACTAGAGCTTCGTGAGCCTTATTGGGCTCTACCGAAAGAAGTTGCTTTCTTCTCGTATTATAAAAATCCATAACCAGTTGTGGTGTTTCTACCCATGCAATAGGACTCGCTACTTCTTCAATATTATACCTGTCCCACATTCCACCCATATCTCTAAAAGTAAGGATTCCACTCTCTGCACTCATTCCTGCTCCACTTAGTACAACAATTTTTTTCATATTTAACATGTATTATAATAAAACAACTTACTATTTTTTTTAAAAATCTTAAAAGCAATATAATTACTAAGATCTCTTTTATAGGCCAACCTTAATTTTGCATTCCCTAAATAATTACATTATTAAAAAAGTGATCAAATATGGTCAAATAGTATTTATTGCTCAAATATACAACATTTGTCAGTACTAAACTAGTACTTATCTATTTTTTATAAATGACAAACTATAATGAGAAGAATAATACTCTATATATATATTATTACTTTTGTATTTATTTTCAATTAAGAATTAAAATGTTCTGCATAAATTGTAATTTATTAAATTTGCAGAATCATTATCAATACAAACTTGAATAATTATAGAATAACACAATTCATATAAAACAAGCATTATGAGTAAGTTACTAGAAAAAGCTGCATTAGAATATCATATGCAAGGTGGAAAGCCAGGAAAAGTGGAAGTAGTACCAACGAAACCATATTCTACACAAAGAGATCTATCATTAGCCTACTCCCCAGGAGTAGCTTATCCATGTTTAGCCATTGAGAAAAACCCAGCAGATGCCTATAAGTATACTGCAAAGGGAAATCTTGTGGCAGTAATATCAAATGGTACTGCGGTACTTGGTTTAGGAAATATTGGAGCATTAGCAGGCAAGCCAGTAATGGAAGGTAAGGGTCTTTTATTTAAGATTTTTGCTGATGTTGATGTATTTGATATTGAAATAAGCACAAGAGATATTGATAAGTTTGTAGAAACAGTAATTGAGATAGCTCCTACTTTTGGAGGTATCAATTTGGAGGACATAAAAGCTCCTGAGTGTTTCGAGATTGAGCGTAGAGTAAAAGAGGCTCTTGATATTCCTGTAATGCACGACGATCAACATGGAACAGCAATAATCTCAGCTGCAGGTTTGGTTTCAGCTTTGGAACTTACTGGAAAAGATATTTCTAAGGTTAAATTAGTTGTAAGTGGAGCTGGTGCTTCTGCGTCTGCTTGTACACGTTTGTATATGTCAGTTGGTGTAAAGCCCGAGAATATACTAATGTGTGATAGTAAAGGTGTTCTTAGGACCTCACGTACGGATATGAACGATGCGAAGAAAGAATTTGCCCGCGATACCGACAAAAAAACTCTTTCTGATGCTCTTGTTGGTGCAGATATATTCTTAGGATTATCAGTTAAAGGAGCAATGAGCAAAGAGATGCTTGCTTCTATGGCAGACGAACCAATTGTATTTGCAATGGCTAATCCAGATCCAGAAATCACTTACGAAGATGCATTGGCTACTCGTCAGGATTTAATATTTGCAACGGGTCGTTCTGATTATCCTAACCAAATTAATAATGTATTAGGATTTCCTTTTATCTTTAGAGGCGCACTAGACGTTAGAGCTACAGCTATTAATGAAGAAATGAAAATTGCTGCGGTTTATGCATTGGCAGAATTGGCGAAAGAGCCAGTACCTGATGTAGTACAAAAGGCTTATGGCAAAACTGAAATGGGGTTTGGCAAGGAATATATTGTTCCTACACCACTTGACCCACGATTGATAGAGTATGTTTCTGTTGCAGTAGCAAAAGCGGCAGTTGATTCAGGTGTTGCTACCCAAGAAATTAAAGATTGGGATGCTTATAGATCTGAGCTTCGCCAACGTATGGGAATTGATAACTCAATAATGAGATCAGCATATTCAAAAGCTAAGGCAGCACCAAAGCGTGTGGTTTATACTGATGCTAGCGATATTAAAGTAATGCAAGCAGCAATTCAGGTTAGTAATGAGGGTATTGCTATTCCTGTATTATTAGGAAATGAGAAGCTAATTAAGAAAAATGCAGAAAAGTTTGCATTAGATATTAGTGATATTGAGATTGTTAATTTCTCTTCTTCGGCTATGACTGATACAAGACAGAAATATGCAAAACTACTTTGTAATAAACGTAATAGAAGAGGTATTTCATATAGTCAGGCTCTAAGCAAAATGTTTGACGAAAACTATTTTGGAGTTGCTATGGTAGAGAGTGGAGATGCTGATGCAATGATTGCTGGTTTAAATACCAAATATGCTTCTGCTATTCGTCCGGCATTACAGATAATTGGTAAGCGCGATGATATAAATAAGATTGCTGGTATGTATATTATGAATACCAAAAAGGGCCCATTTTTCTTAGCTGATACTACTATAAATACAGATCCTAGTGCTCAAGAATTGGTAGATATTACCTTATTAACTGCAAACGAAGTTCGTAATTTTGGTTTTGATCCAAATATTGCATTATTATCATATTCTAACTTTGGCTCTACTGAGGCTGGAAGCTCATTAAAGATGAGTGAGGCAGTATCTATTCTTCATGAAAATCACCCTGATATTATGGTTGATGGTGAGATGCAAGCTAATTTTGCTCTTAATACAAATTTAAGAACTGAGCGTTACCCATTTTCAAAATTAGGAAATAGAGATGTAAATACATTAATATTTCCAAGTTTAAATTCTGGAAATATTGCTTATAAGATGCTCCAAGAAATTGGACATGCTGAGGCTATTGGACCTATAGTTATGGGTCTTAAAAAACCTGTTCATATTCTTCAGCTTTCAAGCTCAGTTCGTGAAATTGTAGATATGACTGCTATAGCTGTTGTTGATGCAATTAATGGTCAACAAAAACTCGATTAAGAAAACATAATTCTTAAAATATACATAAAGCCACAATTTAAATTGTGGCTTTTTTTATGCCACAAAAAAATGTCTATAAGCAATATGTAGATATAGCATTATATTTAATATGAATAGCTTATCATAATCGGTATTGTGAGCTAAATAGTCAAATAAGGTATTTTTCGAAAAGTCCTCTCAGTTTATATTTTGATAAAGAAGTTATACAAAGCAGACTTATATCAACTTAATAATAGAGTTTTATAAAGTATTATTACTCCATATATTAAAAAGCTTTTGTACTTTAGTAGCTCGAAATATCGATGATGTTTTATCACCCATAATCAACATATTTCATAAGTTAATACACACTCTGCACAGAACTAATATGAATATTGATTCTATTTGTATATCCAAAAAAAACATACTCCAAAATGGTGTATGTAAAGCTGTGTATTCTTCAAAAAAACATTTTACAAAAGAAAAAAACATTTGTTCTTCTATAGATTATAGTTGGAGCAATAAATTTTTATACCACACATAAACCCGTCTGTTGTTATTAGCAGACATATAAAAAACAAATATTATGACAGCTTTAAAAGAAAAACTGTACAAAAAGATTCAAGAACATCGACCAAGAACTACTAAACTACTGAAAGAGTATGGTAGCGTAAAAGTTGGTGAAGTAACAATTGATCAAGCAATAGGTGGCGCAAGAGGCGTTAGATGTTTGGTAACTGACATTTCTTATTTAGATCCAATGGAGGGTATCCGTTTCCGTGGATATACTATTCCTGAAACTATGGCAGCATTGCCAAAGCCAGAAGGTAAAGATTACCCTTATGTTGAAGGTTTTTGGTATTTACTATTGACTGGTGATATTCCAACAATGGAAGAAACTATGGAATTAGTAGAGGATTTTAAAAACAGAAGTGAAGTTCCATCATATGTATTTGATGTAATTAAGGCTTTACCTAAGGATTCTCATCCAATGGTTATGTTTAATTCTGCAATTCTTGCAATGCAGAAAGAGAGTAAATTTGCTAAATTCTATAACGAAGGATTCAATAAAATGGATGCATGGGATTCAATGTTTGAAGATTCAACAGATCTTTTAGCTCGTTTACCAGAAATTGCTGCTTTTATTTACCGTTATAAGTATAAAGGTGGTAATATTATAGCTAACCCAAAAGTAGATATGGGATCTAACTTTGCTAAAATGATGGGTATTGATGCTCCTTATGATGATGTTGCTCGTATGTATTTCATCCTTCACTCTGATCATGAGTCGGGTAATGCTTCTGCACATACAACTCACTTAGTAGCTTCTACTTTATCTGATGCTTATTATTCATTATCTGCAGGTATGGATGCTTTAGCTGGACCATTACACGGATTAGCAAATCAAGAAGTTTTAGGCTGGTTACAGAATGTAATTACTAAGCTTGATGGTGTTGAGCCAACAGAAGAAATAATGAAGAAATTTGTTTGGGAAACATTAAATGGTGGTGCTGTAATTCCAGGATTTGGTCACGCTGTATTACGTAAAACTGATCCTCGTTATGCTTCACAAAGAGAATTTTGTGAGAAGCACTTACCAAACGATAAAATCTTTAAGTATGTTGATATGCTTTATAGAGTTGTTCCAGATATTTTAGTAGAACAAGGAAAAGCTAAGAATCCATGGCCAAATGTTGATGCTCAATCAGGAGTTATCCAGTGGTTCTATGGTATTGTTGAGTACGATTTCTATACCGTAATGTTTGGAGTAGGTCGTTCAATTGGTGTATTAGCTAATATCACATGGGACAGAGCTTTAGGATATGCTCTTGAGCGTCCTAAGTCGTTAACTACTGCTATGCTAGAAGAAACTGCTGGCATTAAGTAATAGTCTGTTTAAATAATATTACAATAAAATTCCAGAATTAATTTTCTGGAATTTTATTCTTTTTTTTAGAAAACAAAACACATAAACAAATAATAAATATGAAAAAAGTAACCGTAGTAGGTGCTGGTAACGTTGGAGCAACTTGCGCTGATGTATTAGCTCAGAAAAACTTCTTAGATGAGGTTGTATTAATCGATATTAAAGAAGGATTTGCAGAAGGTAAAGCTCTTGACATTTGGGAAGCTGCCGCAATCAATCAATTCGATACTCGCGTAAATGGATATACTAATGATTATTCAAAAACTGCTGGTTCGGAAGTTGTAGTTATCACTTCGGGTATTCCTCGTAAGCCAGGAATGAGCCGCGATGATCTTATTGCTACCAATGCTAAGATTATGATGAACGTTGTAGGTAACGTAATGAAAGCTTCTCCTGATGCTATCATTATTGTTGTTGCTAATCCTCTAGATGTAATGACTTATGCTGCTCATAAGGCTTCTGGTAAAGGAGCAAATAAAGTATTTGGTATGGCAGGTATTCTTGACACATCACGTTATAAGGCATTCCTTGCAACTGAGCTAGGCGTTTCTCCTAACGATATTCAAGCTTTACTAATGGGTGGACATGGCGATACTATGGTTCCTCTTAAGCGATACACTACTGTAGCAGGTATTCCTGTAACTGACCTTATAGACGATGATAAGCTTGATGCTATTATCGACCGTACTAAAAAAGGTGGTGGTGAGATAGTTAAACTATTGGGTACTTCTGCTTGGTATGCTCCAGGTGCTGCTGCTGCTCAAATGGTTGAATCTATTGTTAATGATCAAAAGCATATCTTCCCAGTTTGCGTTTCACTTGATGGACAATGGGGACAGAAGGATGTTTATCTTGGATCTCCAGTACGCCTAGGTCGTAATGGTGTTGAAGAAATCATTGAAATTGATCTTAACGAAGACGAAATGAAAGATATGGAAACTTCTTCTGCAGCTGTAAAATCTGTTATGAAGGTTCTTGATGATATGAAATTAATGTAATCTATATTTTTCTAAATAATAAAGCTCTAATCATTAATTTGATTGGGGCTTTTTTTTTATAAAAATATTTATTTAATAAACCAAAAAACACTACTTTTGTTAAAATCATAAATTATTAACTAAAATTACAAATATGAAGCATTTTACTATTTTAATGATTGCAGTATTATTTATTGGTACTTCTTTCGCGCAATTAACAAAGAATGTAGGTAATACTCCAGGCGTACTTTCGTCTGTTAAATCTAAATCTTTGGCTGCTACTAACAACTCAAAGACAGTAGTTGCAACACTTAGTTACGACGGGATAAATGATAACAGTATTGGTACTGGATCAGCTGCTACCTTTGGCGTTTTCGCTTTACACCCATCAACAGTAATGACTCCACTAGTTGGAAACTTCCTTACTGAAGTACAATTTTATATTAGTGGTGTTAGTAATGTTTCTACAGCAGAAATACAACTTTATAATGATACTACTACTGCTGTATATACTCAAGCAGTTACGGGTTTAGTAGAAGGTTGGAATAATATTATATTAACAACTTCGTATGCTATTACAGCAGATGATCTTTATGTTGGATATGAGTTAGTTACAATTGGTGGCTACCCAGCAGGAACTGATGCTGGTCCACGTGAAACAAATGGTTATGGCGACATAATGAATTTTGGCTCATGGAGTTCTTTACTTACGCTTACTGGTGGCTCAGTAGATGCTAACTGGAATATAAAAGCTATAATATCGGATGCAGCAATGACTTGCTTCCCTCCTTCAGCTATTGTATATACAAATACTACTTTTAATTCTACAGATATTGCATGGACATCTAGCGCTTCTGCATGGAACCTAAAAGTATCCTCAACAGTAATTGATCCAGCTACTGGAACAGGTGATATTTATGACGGAGCTGCAACTACTGCTTCATATAGCCTTACGGGTTTAACAGAACTTACCGAATACTATGTTTATATACAAACAGATTGTGGTAGTAGTACTGTAAGTACATGGACTTCTTCTTCTTTTACAACATCTAAAGATTGCTCTGCTCCTATTACTGCTCCTTGGACTGATGATATGACAAGTGGCATTGGCTGTTGGCAATTATATGATGTTGATGGTGATGGTTTTGACTGGGCATTTACCGAAGTTGTAACTGGAAATCCTTCATTAAACTCATTTTCGTATGACAATTCTACTTCAACAGCTCTTAACCCTGACAACTGGGTAATATCAAATAAAATTGATATTTCAAGTCTAACGACTCCTTATTTAAGTTGGAGCGCAAAATCTTTTGATGCCAATTATGCTGCTGAGCAATATTCAGTTTATATTTCTACAACTGGAAATACACCAAGCGACTTTACTACTGCTGAATTTAATGAAACATTAGTAGATGATAGTGATGTGTATCGAAACATAAGTCTTGCATCTTATTCTGGAGATATCTGGATTGCTTTCAGACACCATGATACATATGATATGTTTGGTTTAGGTATTGATAATATTTCAGTAAGTAATACTACTTCTTTAAAGAATATTAATAAAGTAGCTAAGCTTTCTATATATCCTAATCCTGCAAACGAATTAGTAACAATTGCTAATGCTGAAAACCAGAAAATTATAATATTAGATATTACTGGTAAGGTTGTTTATACAATTGAAGAGGCTTCGAAATTACAAGAAATAAATACTAGCGACTTTGCTGCTGGTACTTATATTGTAAGAGTTAATGCTTCTGTTATTAAATTTAATATTGCTAGATAATTACTCTAAAACATTTGAGTAAAATTTATTTACTTAATAATAAACCCATCAATTCTTTAATAAGAGTTGATGGGTTTTTAGTTATAACTATTATTAATAAAGCCCCCTCCATTCAAGCATAGTAATTATAAAAATTAAGACATATAAACTAGCTGCTATAAAAGAAATAACTCTTGAACTAATATTATTATGAGCCTGCTTTCTAATTACTAAAATTGAGAGAACTAATCCTAAAATTGGTAAAATAACAGAAATAACATCTATACTGGGAGCCAGTATATTTATAAGATAATTGTTCTTTACTAATTCTGGATTCGACATTATTTTCGTAGCAGATTCTACTCCACTGGGATCAGAAACAACAAATTCCCAATAAGGAATACGAGATGTAGTTTTAAGTATAGCTTTTAACAAGTGCATACTTGCTGCTATAGGTAGCAATGCTAATACCAACTGATTGAATGCACTTTTCCATTTTTCATTAGCCACAATTTTTTTAAGAATACCAAGTATTGAGAAAAAAATCAGTGGAAGTATTACAAACAGTATTATTGCTTTTACTGTCCCCTTTGCACTTCCCAAAATACCTAAACTCCCATTTATATAATTTGGAAGTATCATTATAATCTCCTTACTAACCGACCATTCCGATAGTAATTCGTAAACCACAAAACCGCTTACAATCATAAAAAAAGCAATTTCGGACCATCGCAAACTAATATTTGTAAATAAATCAGCCGCAAATCTTCGTTTTTGTATTATCACATTATCTTTTGTGCAAGATTTAAAACACTGTCCGCAAAGGATACAATCACTATTATTACTAATCATAGGAGGATATAATTCGGAAGTACAAGAGCGAGCATTAAATTTATAATGATTAGCTTTACTAATACAGTCCTTTGTTTTACAGTTTTTGCAGACATCAGTATCCTTAACACCCAATTTATTAAACGACAGCAGTGAATAAAGCCCTAGTAAATGCCCAATTGGACAAACGTGAGTACAGAAAGTTCGCTTCTCCCAAATAAGGCCTACTATAACAGCTGTTGCAAACAACACAAGCATATATATAGCCATATATTGCGGTATACGATGAATGGCGAAAGTATGAATTCCTAGTATTAGTACTATTGCATAAAAAAGAGTAATTATCCAACCTGATTTCATAAAATTGCCAGGCTTATTACGTAATCCTATTTTTCCAAAGAAAGATGTAATCAACTCCATAGGACAAATAGAGCACCAATATCTACCAAAGATTATTGCCGTGACAATTATCAAAGGCCACCAATACGACCACACAATAAGGTTGGGAAGGTTGGTATTACGTAGTATTTTTGCAAAACTAGCATCGTCAGTAGCAATTCCAATACTTCCATAAATAAGCAAAACAAACACTATCAGTGTGAAAAACTGAAGGCTTAATAATAAGTATCTATTTTTAAAAAAACTGTTTAGCATTATTTTAATGTCTGTATTACAGGCTATTTATTTACAAGAAAACTCTATCAATTTGATACTTTTTTTTGTAAAAAAATTATTCTGTCTTATTCTGCGACCAAGCATAATAAAGGATAAACAAATACGATGGAATAAGAATTACATAGGCAATTTGAGAGCCAAGCATATTAGCCCCAGAAAGGGCACCATAAAGAAGAGGCATAATTGCGCCACCAGAAATTGCCATAATAAGAAGAGCGCTGCCTTGCTTAGTAAATTTTCCTAGACCATTAATTGCCAAAGGCCATATTGCTGGCCACATTATTGAATTTGCAAGCCCTAATGCCGCAATAAAAAGTATGGACATAAAGCCCGAGCTTACCATTGCAATAATAACAAATACTACACCTAATACAGCCATTATCATAAGAGCCTTCGATTGAGATAATACTTTAGGAATTAGTGCAATACCAAGAAAATAACCAAAAATCATTGCTCCTAAAGTAAAAGAAGAAAAGAATTTTGCTTCCGACATTTCAAAACCCAAACTACTACCATAAGAAATAAGCGTATCCACAGCAATAACCTCAGCCCCAACATAAAGAAATAAAGCGATTACTCCCAATACCAAATTTGGAAACTGAAGAACTGATGTTTTATTATTACTAAGGCCATCTGCTACCTCCTCATCCTGAGCTTCAATTTCTGGAAGATTAGAATACTTCACAAAAGCCGCTAAAGCAACTAAAGCAATTGCTATAACCACATATGGCATCATCACTTTAGCCGAAAGTGCATCCAGCTCAATGGTTTTTTGAACTGCATCCATTGTAGTGAGTTGTTTCACTAAATCATCAGTACCATCAAGTACTATTGCTCCAAGAATTATTGGGCTGAGAATTCCCGCCACCTTATTGGCAACACCCATAATACTAATTCGCTTTGCAGCACTCTCTATTGGCCCTACAATTGTAACATAAGGATTTGCCGCTGTTTGCAGAATTGCCAAACCGGTTCCTTGCACAAAAAGACCTAATAAAAAATAGCTGTACTCACGAGTAAGTGCCGCAGGTATAAATATCAACGCACCGCCTGCCATTGTTAATAAACCCAATGCCATTCCGTTTTTAAAACCTACTTTATTAAGTATAAAAGAGGATGGTAATGCCATTACAAAGTATGAAATATAAAATGCCATTGTTACCAAATAACTCTCAAAGCTGGTGAGCTCACAACTAATTCTCAAATATGGAATTAAGGTAGCATTTAGCCATGTTACAA
>JAOZSY010000042.1:0-2727 GCA_029939445.1 Bacteroidales bacterium | reverse complement strand
AGCTCACAACTAATTCTCAAATATGGAATTAAGGTAGCATTTAGCCATGTTACAAATCCAAATACAAAGAATAGTATTCCAATTATTATTATTGGCCCCATGGAGGACGATTGTTGTTTTGTAGTCATAATCAAAGTTGTTAATTTGTACAAAAATATATAAAAACCATAACCGATTTTTCATAGTTTTGTTGAAGTTATAAGACTTTTATTTAACAATCACAGTTTGAAAATATTTTACTCCATATTTATTATTAGTCTATTTCTATTTTCGTGCAATACCGAAAATAAATCTAGAATAAAAGTTGAGTTAAACTCTGGATGGAATTTTAAATCTACTAACGATAGCATTGGACTTAAAGCTGAAGTTCCTGGTGTTATTCACCTCGATCTTTTTAATAATAATATCATTCCTGATCCTTTTGATAGTACTAATGAGCAACAATTGCAATGGATTGGTGAGCAAAATTGGGAATATCGTTGTACTTTTGATATGTATAATAAAGATATTTACAAAAATACCGACTTGGTATTTGATGGCTTAGATACCTATGCTGAAGTATATTTAAACGACAGTTTAATACTCTCTGCAAACAATATGTACCGACAATGGCGCATTGATATTAAGTCTATTTTAAAGTTGGAGGATAATAATTTACGTATTGTTTTCAATGCTCCCGAAAAGGTAATTGATTCCTTGGCTGCTCAACTGCAATATATATTGCCACAAAAAAGAGGTTTTGCACGAAAAGCACCATATCATTTTGGCTGGGATTGGGGAGCAAAATTTCTTAGTTCTGGAATTTGGAAACGCGTTTATTTGGATTCGTGGAATAATGCTAAAATTAATAATGTACATATTCTTCAAAAAGAAATAGATTCTCTAAATGCAAATTTTACTGCTAATTTAGATTTAAGCTCTGATGTAAATGGTGAATTCAGTATCGAAATTATTAATTCAAAAACACTAGAAATATATTCTAAGCAAACCCTAGAGCTAACAAAAGGAAAGCACTATTATTCAGTAGATTTCAATATAAAAGATCCAAAATTATGGTGGTGTAATGGGATGGGAGAAGCACATCTTTATAATTTAGAATTCAGACTAATAAAAGACAAATCAAATATTGATATTCAAAATGAAACAATAGGAATACGAAGCATTGAATTGGTGCAAGAAGATGATGATATTGGAAAAAGCTTCTTTTTTAGGCTTAATGGCAAAGAGGTTTTTATAAAAGGAGCCAACTTTGTTCCTGCTGACAATTTCCTGCCACGAGTTTCAAAACAAACATATAAAGCATTGATAGACGAAGCCGTTTGGGCAAACTTTAATATGCTCAGAGTCTGGGGTGGAGGCATTTACGAAAGTGATGATTTTTATGAACTTTGCGATAAAAATGGAATAATGGTATGGCAAGATTTTATGTTTGCTTGCAATATGTACCCTGGCGATTCTGCTTTTATGAAAAATGTGGAAAATGAAGCAAAGGATAATATTATTCGATTAAGAAATCATGCTAGTCTTGCTCTTTGGTGTGGAAATAACGAAGTAGATAACGGATGGAAAGATTGGGGCTGGCAAAAGCAATTGGGTTATTCAAAGGAGGATAGTATTGAGCTTTGGAGTAATTATATAGCACTTTTCGAAGATCTATTACCAAATCTAGTGGCAAAATATGACGAGCAACACAGCTACCATCCATCATCACCAACTTATGGCTGGGGACATAATGAGAACTTCACCCATGGCGATTCGCACTATTGGGGAGTATGGTGGGGACATGAGCCTTTTGATGTTTTTAATACTAAAGTAGGGCGATTTATGAGTGAGTATGGCTTTCAGTCTATTCCAAATATAAAAAGTATAAAAGAATACACTTCCAAGCATGAACTTAGCATATCATCGCCTAGCATGGCGGCACATCAAAAACATCCTACAGGATACCAAACCATTGATGAGTATTTAAAAAGAGAATATAAACCCACTGAAAATTTTGAAGATTATATTTATCTAAGTCAACTAACACAAGCCGAAGGAATAACAACAGCAATAGAAGCTCATAGAAGAAATAAGCCTCATTGTATGGGAACACTATACTGGCAATTTAATGACGCTTGGCCTGTTAGCTCATGGTCGGCTATAGATTATTATGGCAGAAGAAAAGCCCTTCACTATTTTGTAAAAGAGGCCTATAAACCAACCATAATCTCTTGTGAAGAAAAAAATGATAGCTTATATGTTTATGCAATTTCAGAAATAGAACCTCCACAAAGTCTAAAATTAAATATAGTGCATTATGGTTTTGACAATAAAACTTTGCTTACTGACTCCATAGAGTTTGTTGTAAGTAACACCCAAAATACAATGGTTTATAAGCTTTCTAATGATATTAAATCATCTGAATCTTTCCTATATTTTGAGCTTAATAATGGAGCAACTTCTCTTGACGAAGGGTTTTACTATTTCCAAAAACCTAAAGAAATGCCTTTAAGAAAAGTTGGTTTTGATATAAATATTGAGAAGAAGGGTAGTATTTATATAATCAACCTACAAGCTAATGCACTAGCAAAAAATGTAGAGTTAATTACAAATTTGGAAGGAAAACTATCAGAGAATTATTTTGATATGTTACCCAATAAAACTAAGAAAATCGCTTTTATTCCTTCTGAAAAAGGAAGTTTAACTATTAATATCAAAACACTTAACAATTTATACCGATGAAAC
>JAOZSY010000220.1 GCA_029939445.1 Bacteroidales bacterium | reverse complement strand
CATTATTTAAAAATAGTTCAACATTTTCTTGTGGTTGACGCATCATATCAAAATATAGATTTGCGGCTGCATTCTTGTTTTCATTAACCCAATTAATAGCAGATTTCAATTCTTCTAGAAATAACTTTGCTTCTTCAGGATGATTTCTTACAAATTCGCCTTTGAATACAATTCCAGCATTAGGAAAAGACCCAAAGCCTTTGTTTATTTCATTCCATATTTTATTATATGAGATTACGGAAACTTCTTCACCCATCTTTTCCATAATTTTTTGAGCATAACTTGCTTCAGGTTCTCTTAAAATAACGGTATCGGAAACTCCTCTAACAAATTTCATTAAAATTTCTTCAGGACGACCAAATGGTTCTCCATAAGAAAAACTGAAATCATCATAATTCAATCCCTTAGCTTCGATAACATACTTTGTAATCTTTGCTGGTGGAGCTTCTGCAAATAGAGGTGTATCTATTTCATGCCCAATTAAGTCTTCTAGTTTAGAAGCGTTATAGCCACGAGTTAATATGCTAAAATTATCCCAAACAAACATGGCGGGAACTTTTATGTCATTATCTTTTAGTTTGGCAGAAGTTATTATTGCCGAAAAACTAATATCAGCCTTTCCATTTACTATCCACCCCAAATGCTTTTCTGTTTCTTCCCAAACTTTTAGTTCTTTTATATTTACAACTTTTCTAATTTCGTTGGATTGTAATAACCTCATTATTACAGGGTATGCAACAGGTGTTGCCGATTGTATTACAACATCTGGCTTTTCGCTAGCATCTTTCTCATTATCATCTTTTTCAGTAATTAATTTGTGAAAATAGACCCAGATTTCTTGTTCGTTAATTATACTAGTAGAATGTTCAAAGCCCATTTCTTTAAGCATATTAATTATAGGAATTGGCTCAAATCTTTGTACAAGTTTAAATCCACTATCTTCTTCGGTGTCGTATGCTTTCTTAATGATAATATCAAAAGGATCGCTGGTCATTGTTCTAACATCTAATACTTCAAAATCATCTTTTCTGTCGTACCAATGAGATTTTTGCTCTTCTTTTGAATTAAAAATAGATATTCTGAATTCTCTACCTTTTTCAATATTAAGTTTTAACCCTAATCCCGTACTTGCTTTTAATAATGATATAGGTTTCTCTACAGAAATTATTACTATGTTTTCTTGTGCTTTTAACGATGATACTTTTCCCATTATTTCAGTTATAGTATCATCATTTAGTATATACCTTTCGTTTACTTCTTCCCAAGTTATTTCTTCACCAATTATACTATCGTCTTCAGCGTTTATGGATATACACTCTGGTGCATTATCTATTAACTCATGAGCAACTCCAAGATACTCATTTATTGCATGTAAAATTTCGCATACTGAAACACCAGTTAACTTTGCAGCATCTTTGAAGCTTGCAAATCTAGCTAAGGTGTTGTAAAGTGTGGGTTTTTGTAGCTTCTCAAATTTTGGTGATAGCTTAACCAATACATTCTTTAGGCCTGGATGTTTATCCAAAGTTTCTTTAATATTTGCTTTTGCAAAAATTGGTTTTACCTTTTCCTTATTTTCTTTAGTCTCAATATATATTGCATCCACAGGACAAATATTTATTGCTGTATTTGATGCTTCTATTTCTGCATCAGTATTAGGCTGCTTTTTTAGGAAAGCTTTATTGTTATTTCCCATTTCAAAATTATCAACTGCAACATCTATACATGCCTCACAGCCAATACATTCTTCCGATATTTTATATATTTTATTATCCATTATTATAAGTTTTATATTTTCAATACAAAAATATATATCTTTAATAAATGTGGCAATACCAATATGTTGGTATTTTTAAAAAAAATGCAATGCAAGTGGAAGTTTATAATTTCGTTTCTTATAGTGTATTTTGTATGCTTTGCACTCTAAAAGTTGATATTAATTGAATAAATGCTACGACCCAATCAAGCATTTTCGTTTATTCCAGCCAGACTCTTTGCTAAGGTCTATTATTCTATTATCACAATCGAGGTAATTGCCATTCTCATCTTTTTTGAGGATATACATTTTGCCATTTTCTATTGCATCAATAGTGATTGATATAAGCTCATTTTTAGATACTGTTTTATAACTGTTACCAATGGATATTCCAACTTCATTATTTAGAATATCCATTGCCGAGGCTGTGGAGTCTTGATTTGATTCCCCTCTTTTATAACTTTTGTAATTTACTTTTTCGTGAATAATACCTATCCTTCGTGCTTTGCGAACTTTTATTTCTTGACTTAAAGAGGCCATCCAATACGAATGCTTAAATGCATCGAGTTGGCCACCAGATTTGTCGCTTAGTATTTTAGCATTTTCCAAGCTATCGGTTATATGTAAAGCTTTATGGCTAATGCGTTTTACTTTCAAGGCAATAAATGGATGCGTAATACCCCAAATATATTCCCTAAAACTAATATTGCTTTTCTGCTTTTTAGTTTCATTGGGTGAGGTGCTAATATTTGCATTTACTGTCGAAAAAGTAAATACAGTTATTATAAGAAATATGAATTTTATATACATTTATAAATCTTTATACTAGATTCCACCATCGCTTTGTGAAGCTTCAATTCCCATAAGTTCGTCATATTCCTCATCGGTATATCTACGGATTTTGAAATCGAGGTATGCTACCAAAACAGACATTAAAGGGCTTACTAAATTAAAAATAGCATAAGGCAAATATGCCATTGTAGAAACTCCTAATACGGTAGAATTTACAGCACCACAAGTATTCCAAGGAACAAGAACTGAGGTTACTGTGCCTCCATCTTCTAATGATCGACTAAGAACCTCTGGCTTAAGTCTACGTTGCTTATATACTTCGGCATACATTCTGCCAGGAACTACCACCGAAATATACTGTTCGGATGCAGTAATATTCATAAATATACTTGTGGCTACAGTTGATGCAACAAGAGATCCTGTGGATTTTGCCTTTTCGATAATGGAGCTAGCAATTCGTACTAGCAGACCTGCAGATTCCATAACTCCACTAAAAGCCATTGCAATAATGATTAACCATATTGTATCTAACATACCAGCCATTCCGCCTGTTGATAAAAGACTGTTTACACTTTCGTTATCGGTAAGGATTGAACTACTACCAAACCACGATGTGGCTGTTACAACATAAGCTTTTACATAATAGGGAACCTGATTATCAACTAATCCGCCATTCATTATTTGTTGGTAAGTATCGGATATAACTTCACTTTGTAATACTACTGCAGCAACAGTTGCAGCCAATGTCCCTATAAATAATGCTACCAAAGGAGATATTTTTTTTATAATTACAAATATAAGTATAGCAGGTACTAATAGCAACCATGGGGTGATAACAAATCTTGATTCAATGGCTGTTTTAAGGGCTTCAATTGCGCTTGGCTCAGAGGCTGCATCATGTTTAAATCCTAACACTAAAAATACGATAAGTGTTATAATATATGTAGGAACAGTAGTATAAAGCATATATTTTATATGTGTAAATAAATCGGTACCAGCCATTGCAGGAGCAAGGTTAGTAGTATCCGAGAGGGGTGATAATTTATCTCCAAAATATGCTCCAGAAATTATTGCTCCAGAAACCATTGCAGGGGAGAAACCTAAAGCTGTTCCAATACCTAATAGTGCAACACCAATAGTGGCTATTGTAGACCACGAACTGCCAATGGATATTGCAACTATGGAACTAATGAGTACAGTAGCAAATAGGAATATATTGGGATTTAATAAATCTAGGCCATAAACTATTAGCATGGGCACTACGCCACTAATCATCCATGTGCCCGAAAGCGCACCTATCAATAATAAGATGAGTATTGATGGCATTGCATCGCTAATATTTTTCACAATGGATTTCTCCATTTTTTCGAATGAAATACCTAAATATGCAGCAACGCTACCAGCTACAGCCGTTCCAATTATTAGTGCAAGTTGATTAGGCCCTCCAAGACTCTCGTCGCCCCAAATATTTATATTAAGGGCAAGAAAAACAATAAGGACTAATATCGGAAGAAGCGCTAATAAGAAACTCGGCTTTTTTATTTTACTCATAGCTTTATAATTTGGATAAAAACGGCGATTATTTGTTATGCTTTTTAATAAGCTAGCAAAGATATTAAAGTTAAAGTAATAAAAACATAAAAATGTAAAAGGAGTAAGAACTTAGCTACGGTTTTATTAAACAGTTTTAGATTTATTCTGCATAGCTTTAGTACTCAATAAACCACAAGCGGCATCAATATCCTGACCACGAGATGCTCTAATGGTAGTTACTATGCCTTTTGCCTTTA
>JAOZSY010000041.1 GCA_029939445.1 Bacteroidales bacterium | reverse complement strand
CTGCCCAGCACCAACAAATCAAACTGTAACTACAATTACATCAACAGGTGCAAAGCTTAATTGGACTTCTAGTGGAGCTTCTAAATTTGGCGTTGAATATGGCTCTACAGGCTTTACTCAAGGTACAGGAACTTATGTGGCAGTGGCTAATGATGAGTTTCTAACTATTAGTGGATTAGATTTTGCTACAGATTACGATTGGTATGTACACGATTCTTGTGGTACAGCCGATGTAAGTACTTGGATTGGACCTAATAGTTTTTCTACAATATGTGGAGTTTATACTCCTGCTTATAATCAAGACTTTACTAATTATGTTCCTTCTTGTTGGACTGAAGCAACAGGGAGATTAGAAACTAATTCAACTATTAGTGGAACTTCAAACTGGAAAGCTGGAGGATATGCAAATAATGGAAGTACTGGTGCCGCCAAGATAAATAATTATGGTACATCTAGAAAAGATTGGATTATTTCTCCTTCCATTGATTTAAATGGAGGTAGTTACCAACTAGAATTCGATATTGCCCTAACAGCCTATAACGATACAGGTTCTGACATAATGGGTTCTGATGATAGCCTCTGCGTTGTTATTTCAACTGATGATGGCACAACATGGAGCAAAACAAATATTCTTAAAACATATACTGATGCTGATGCTTTATCTAATACGGGTCTAACTGATATAATTGATTTATCTTCATACTCTACTACTGTTAAAATAGGCTTTTATGCTGTTTCTACTGTAAGTAATGAGGATTATGATTTTCATTTAGACAATTTTAAATTAAGAACACCTCCATCATGTGCTGACCCAACAGCCCAAAATGTTACTAACATTAATTCTGATGAGGCACAATTAAACTGGACAACAGGTGGCTCTAATGACTATAATATAGAATATGGGCCTACTGGTTTTTCACAGGGTGCTGGAACTACTGTTGCTGTAACTACTGATGAATTTAAAGTAATTAGTAGTTTAGATGCAAATACAACTTACGATTGGTATGTACAAGACGATTGTGGTGGTGGAGATTTAAGTGCATGGATAGGACCAAATACTTTTACTACTGTTTATGCTCCTATTTATAATCAAGATTTTGCTTCTTATACTCCCACCGATTGGCATGAAGCTGCAGGTGGTTTAGAAACAAATACAACATTTTCAAGCACAACTTCTTCAAGTTGGTATTCTGATGGTTTTGGAAATAACGGTAGTAGTGGATCTGCAAGAATAAATATTTATGGAACCTCAACAGATGAGTGGTTAATCTCTCCTTCCATCGATTTAAGTGGAGGAAGTTATAATTTAGAATTTGATATTGCTTTAACAAATTCTAGTAATACAGATCCTGACGCAATGGGCACTGACGATAGTCTATGTGTAATTATATCCACAGACAATGGTGTAACTTGGAGTAAAACAAGTATTCTTAAAACATATACAATTTCGGATAATATAACTACCACAGGAGAACATGCAGTTATTGATCTTACTGCTTATTCTACAACAATTCAAATTGGTTTTTATGCTGCTTCTTCAGTATCAAATACTGATTATAATATATACATAGATAATTTTGGAATAGTAATATGTCCTATGGCTAGTAACCAACTAGAATCTGATTTACAAGCCTTACAAGTTCAGCTTAACTGGACTAGTGGTGGTGCTTCAAATTATGATATCGAGTATGGAACTCTAGGCTTTGTAAAAGGAACTGGAACTACTGTTAGCACTACTGATACTTTTAAAGTAATAACAGGTCTAACTGCCGAGATGGATTACGACTGGTACGTAAGAGATAGTTGCGGTACTGGTAATGCTAGTTCTTGGACAGGACCAAGCAGCTTTACAACTCTTGCTACTTGTCCTGCACCTACAAATCAACTTGAAACAAGCTTAACAACTACTTCGGTTCAGTTTAACTGGACTAGCGGTGGATCAAACAACTATGCTATTGAATATGGACCAACAGGTTTTACTCAAGGAGCAGGAACTCACGTTGCTGTTGCCACTGATACTTTTAAAGTAATAAGCCTAACGCCCTCAACTACTTACGATTGGTACGTAAAGGATTCTTGCGGCACTACTGATGTAAGTACATGGGCTGGACCTAATTCATTCTACACAGGATATTGTTCGCCTTCACCAAGCTCCGTAGATGGTGATGGAATTACCAATGTTAGTTATAGTACTGTAAATAATCCTTCGAGTACAGAAACTAATAACTATGGTGACTATTCTAGTGTGGTTGGCGATGCTCAGTTGACATCAACATTGAGTGTTGATATTACTTATGAAACAGGATATACCTATAATACAAAGATTTGGGTTGATTGGAATAATGATCTTGATTTTGATGATGCTGGAGAGGAAGTTTTTTCTGGTGTATCAACTGATGATGACCCAACAACACTTAATGCCTCATTTGTTATTCCTGGATCTATTTCATTAGGAAATTATAGAATGAGAATAGGTGGACATGACTCAAACACCCCTAGCCCTTGTTCAACAGGAAGTTATGGTTGCTATGAAGATTACACAATAAATGTAATACCAGCTCCTGCCTGCCCAGAACCATCAAATCAATTAATAACTGATTTAAATGCAACTTCGGTTCAATTAAATTGGACGAGTGGTGGTTCTTCAAATTTTAATATTGAATATGGAGCAACAGGCTTTACTCAAGGTAGTGGTACTATTGTGGCAGTTGCTACTGACACTTTTAAAATAATTACTGGACTAACAGCAAACACTATTTACGACTGGTATGTACAAGATAGCTGTGGAGCGGGTGATATTAGCTCTTGGATTGGTGCTAATACTTTTTCTTCGGCTTACGTCCCTATTTATACAGAAGATTTCACTTCTTATCTTCCTACCGACTGGTCTGAAGCTGCAGGTGGTTTAGAAACAAATACAACATTTACAAGCACAACTTCTTCAAATTGGACTTCTGATGGTTTTGGAAATAATGGTAGCAGTGGTGCTGCAAAAATTAATATTTATGGGACCTCAACAGATGAGTGGGTAATTTCTCCTTCCATCGATTTAAGTGGAGGAAGTTATAAAATGGAATTTGATATTGCGCTAACAGATGCATATAATACCAATGCTGACGCAATGGGCTCTGACGATAGTTTATGTGTAATTATTTCCACAGACAATGGTATAACATGGAGTAAGACAAATATTCTTAAAACATATACAATTTCGGATAATTTAACTACCACAGGAGAACATGTAATTATTGATCTTACCGCTTATTCTACAACAATTCAAATTGGTTTTTATGCTGCTTCTTCAGTATCAAATACTGATTATAATATATACATAGATAATTTTGGAATAGTAACATGTCCTATGGCTAGTAATCAACTAGAATCTGATTTACAAGCAACACAAGTTCAGCTTAACTGGACTAGTGGTGGTTCTTCAAATTATAACCTTGAATACGGACCTACCGGTTTTACTCAAGGAGCAGGCACTACTACTGTAGCTACTGATACTTTTAAAGTGATAAGTGGTCTTACCGCAAATACAACATACGATTGGTATGTACAAGATGATTGTGGTGGTGGCAATTTAAGTAATTGGGGTGACCCAAATACGTTTACGACTATGCCTCCTGCACATGCATTTCCTTTGACAGAAGGTTTTGAGAGTGGATTTGATAAATTTGAAAATGATGCAGGAAATAGTACAGATTTTGCAGATGAAACTACACTTTATCATAGTGGAGCTCATAGTGTTTCCAATGATGCAGGTAGCTCTGAAGATAATATCCTTCATGAAACGGGTATCTTAGACTTATCCTCAACTTCTTATCCAATAATAAAGTTTTGGCATATTGCAAAAACAGAAGGTAATTATGATAAATGTTATATTGAAATTTCTACTGATGGAGGACAAAACTATACAGCATTAGATGATAGTCTTTATGAAGGTGCTTCCTCTAATTATGCAACAAAAGGATACTTTCATGAAGACTCATATACTGAATGGGGAACAGGAAATGAAACGCCAGACAATACTTGGTGGAAAGAAGAAACCTTTGATCTAACACCATTTAAAACCACAGATGTAAGATTCCGTTTTAAATATCATACAGATAGTGGTACTGAAAGAGCAGGTTGGTATATTGATGATGTTATTATCAAAGAAAAACCTACAAACGAAATAGCAGTTACACAAATATTAGGTAACTATGGAGCAATAGGTGCTGATGATTATACCGTTAAAGTAGAAGTTAAAAATAACGGGTCAGCAGCTCAAACTAGTATACCAATAAAATACTCACTTGATGGTGCTGCTGCAATTGTGGAATCAATGTCTTCATTGGCTGCTTTTACAACTGATACTTTTACTTTTGCTACCCAAGTTAATTCTGGCGCTGCGGGAGATCATATTTTAGCAGTTTATTCAGAACTAGCTACGGAGGAAGACAATACTAATGATACTGCCTATACAACCGTGGTAAATATAACATTACCATATACCGAAAATCTTGATTCATACACAGCAGGAAGTATGCCTAATTATTGGCAAACAGTAAATGCTACTGGTAATTCCAGCGCAGTAGTTGAAGTTCAAAATAGTAGCATTTATGCTCATTCTGGAACCATGAGTCTTAAAATGTATAATTCAGGAGCTATAACAAAACAGTTACTAGCAATTATGCCAGAGCTAATAACAGAAAGTGTTAGCAACTTACAAATTAGACTTTGGGCGAGAAGTTCAGGTGCCGATATTATTGTTGGAGCCATGTCAGATCCCAATGATACTGCTACTTTTGTTAGTATTGATACCATTACTGGTCTTACTACTACACTTGCTAATTTCACTGTTATGCTTGATTCGTATGCAGGAAGTGGCAAGTATGTCGCTTTCCGTCATGGAATGAATGCTTCTTCTAAATATATAAATATTGATGATATTACATTGGAAGAAATTCCTGCATGTACTGCTCCAACAAATCAAGTTGTAGAAAATATTACAGCTACAGGAGCTAAATTATTGTGGACAAGTGGAGGTTCAACTAATTATAATATAGAATATGGACCTACTGGATATACTCAAGGTACAGGTACAATGTATGCCGTTGCTACTGATACTTTCAAAATAATTACCGGCCTTAGTGGTAGTATTACTTACGATTGGTATATACAAGATAATTGTGGCCCTAGTAATACAAGCCCTTGGCTTGGTCCTAATAGCTTTGCAACTCCAATTAATTCATTCCCATATACTGTGGATTTTGAAAATGGAGGTAGTATTCCTTCAGATTGGACTAATGATGCTACAGACGCTGGTGGCGAATGGCAATTTGTAACAACAAATAGTCATTGTGCAACAGCAGACCATAGCTCTGGTAGTGGCTATTATGCATTATTGAATGATTATAATATTTCAACCTCAAATAGTCCGTTTTATATGTATTCTTCTGCCTTTGATATGAGTGCAGCAGGAAAAATATATAATCTAAATTATTGGACTTGGATTGGTGGAGATGCTGCTTCAAACCCTATTGTTGTTGAAGCATCAACTGATGGTGGAGCAAATTGGAGTGTTATTTATACACACGACAAAACTACTACTGCTACTTGGTTTGAAAATGACATAATTTTAACTGGCTATAATACAGCAAATGTTGTATTACGATTCAAAGGAATTTCAATATATGCATATTCAACTGATAATTCAGCTATCGACGATATTTCAATTAGTGAAGTACCAACCAATGAAATAGAAGTTACACAAGTTTTAGGCAATTATGGTGGCTTTGATATGACAACTACTGAAACTGTGAGCGTTATTGTTAAGAATAATGGAACAGCTGCGCAAACCAGTGTACCTATGAAGTATAAACTTGATAATGGTAGTGTAGTTGCTGAGTCTTTAGCTTCTATAGCGGCGTTTACTACTGATACTTTTATTTTTACTACAACATTTGATGCAACTGCTTCAGGCAGTCATACAGTGTTGGCTTATTCTCAGCTTACTGGAGAAGAAGATAATACTAATGATAGTGCTATTATAAGTTTTACTACCAATGCCGTAACAACTATTCCTAGTACATTCGATTTCCCAAATACATCTGATTTACACATTAATCTTCAAAGCGAGCAAAATGCTTCTGTTGAAATTACGGCTGATGCAAATTATGGTGCTGGAAACGGGATTAAACTAATAGGTGGATCTTCAACTGGCTGGACAGGTGGATCTTCCAGTACAGACGTTACAGCTGCTTTTAATAATACTACCCATATAGCAAAAGCTAATATGAAAGTTGATGCAATTGCTAATGCTTTCGCTTTTATGGACTTTGATTTAAAAATGTCTTATACATATGGTGCAGGCTATTCTTGGTTAAGAGTTATGATTAATGACACTATTTATGCTAAAACATTAGATGGTGATTCTGTATGGCAACCAAATACAAAGGATAGTGATGATTGGAGAAGAATTTCTCTTAATTTGAATGACTACGCAGGTACAGTATATAAGCTATCATTTGAAGCTGCAATGAAGTATGCATCAGATAATAGTAGTCATGACCAAGCTTTTATTGATAGTATTAACTATTATACACCTCCTACTGATGAGGCAGAGATTATAAGTGTAATTGGTAATTATGGAGCTATTGGCACTGACGATTTCACAGTGAAAGCTGTTGTTAAGAACAATGGATCTACTTCTCAAACTTTCCCAATTAATTTTAGTCTTGATGGAGGCACAGAAATAAGTGAAACTACTCCTTCCATAGCAGCTTTTGCAACTGATACATTTACATTTACTACTCAAGTAAATTCTAGTAATGTTGGTGATCATACACTTGCTGTTTATTCAACATTAGCAGGTGATGCAGATAATACTAATGATACTGCATATACTACTGTTGCTAATATAGCTTATCCTTATGATGAGAATTTTGATTCTTATGTTGCGGGTGATAAACCTAAGTATTGGATAGTTAATAATACTACAGGTAATTCTTCAGCAGTTGCAGAGATTCAGTCAAATGCATCTTATGCTCACTCTGGAACAATGACTTTAAAAATGTATAACTCTAGTGCTACATCAGATAACTTAATAGCAGTTATTCCAAAATTAGTAGATGGACTAAATGAAAAACAATTGAGTTTCTGGGCAAGAGGAAATGGTAGCGATATTATAGTTGGTGTTATGACCGACCCTAATGACGTATCTACATTTGCAGCAGTATATACTGTAAGCAATCCTCCTAGCGTGAGTTCTCAGTATAATGTCAATTTCGATAATTATTCGGGAAATGGGAAATACGTTGCATTTAAGCATGGTATGACAAGTACTAATGATTACATCAATATTGACGACGTATATCTTGGAACTGCTCCTGATGTAGATTTAGGAAATGACACTACTATTTGTGCAGAATCATCTATTTCTTTAGATGCTGGAGCAGGAAGTTATTCTTACTCATGGACAATTAATGGAGATGCTGCTATTATAGCTACAACACAAGTTATAAATACTGATTCAATAGGTACTTATGCTGTGAAGATTGACGATGGTCATTTGGTTGATTATGATACTATTATTATATCTAATTATGACCTTCCTACAGTAGCTTTATCTGGAACAAATACAATTTGTAATGGTGATAGCACTGAAATATCAATGACATTTACAGGAGCTACTCCTTGGGACATTATCGTTTCTGCTAATGGAAATTTAAATCCTGAAACAGGATTAACTTCTCCACTTAATGTTTATGATGACCCTAGTGTAACTACCGATTATATTATTACACAAATAACAGATAATAATGGCTGTGTACAGAATAATAATTCTGATACTATAACTATTACTGTGAATCCTCTTCCAACAGTAGATTTTGCTGCATTAAACGATGCTTGTGCAAACGACAATGTTAATTTAGCAGGTGGTACACCTGCAAGTGGATGGTATTCTGGTAATAATGTTGATTCGGCTAATTCAACTTTCGATGCAGTTACTGCAGGAGTTGGAATACACCCAATAACTTATAGTTATACTGATGCCAATGGATGTACAAATAATGCACAACAAAATCAAAATGTTAATTCTCTTCCAACAGTTAGTTTTACTGCTTTAAGTGATGTATGTGTTGATGGTGCAAGCTTTACTCTAAGCGGAGGAAATCCAATTAATGGTACATATAGTGGTACTGGTGTTAGTACTGGCGATTTTGACCCAGCAACTGCAACAGTCGGGAATCATGCCATCACATATTCGTATTCTGATGCTAATGGTTGTTCTGATACTGCTATACAAACTCAAACTGTAAATGCTTTGCCTACAGTTACTTTCTCTTTAAATGATATTTGTGCTGATGCATCAATATTTAGTTTAAGTGGAGGTGCTCCAACTGGAGGTACTTATACTGGAACTGGTGTAGATGGTAGTGGTAATTTTGATCCTTCAAATGGAACTCAAACTATTACTTATACCTATACTGATTTAAATAGCTGTACTAATAGTGCTAATACTAGCCAAACAGTAAATGCTTTACCTGATGTAACTGTAATTGCAGGAACTAATCCTGTACCTTATAATACAGCTACTTCTCTTACTGCAAATGTTACTAATGGTGTGGGAACTCTATCTTACAATTGGTCTCCAGGGACTTCTATTAATGGAGATTCTTCTATTCAAGCACCTAATACAATAAGTATTATTGCTGCTACAGATTTTACTGTAGAAGTAACCGATGCTACAACAAATTGTGTGAACTCAAATAATTTATTAGTGTCATACTCAGGTGGTCCAGTATCCGTAAGTCCTACTTCGGATATTACAGCTGTTTGTACAGGCGATACTGCAACCCTTAATGCTGGTGGCGCTGGAGGAACAGCAACTCTTTCATACTCTTGGACTTCTAATCCTGCAGGATACACTTCTACAGATGAAGCTCCTGAAGTAATGCCAACTACTAATACTTGGTATATAATTGTTGCTACTGATGGTAATAATACTGATACAGATTCTATTCAAATAACAGTAAATGCACTTCCTACTATTACCTTTAGCGGATTAGATGCTACCTACTGTGAGAGTGATGCAGTTTCTGATTTAACTCCTTCTATTTCTGGTGGTATTTTCACTGGAACAGGAGTAAATGGTAGTTCATTCGATCCTAATACAGCAGGAGCGGGTAATTTTGATATTACTTATTCTTATACTGATGGGAATAACTGTTCAAATACTGAGACAAATTCTACAGTTGTTAATGGTTTACCTATGGTTTCATTTACAGGTTTAGATGCTAGTTATTGTACTAATAATGACGATGCTACTTTAACGCCTAATACTACTGGCGGAACATTTACCGGAACAGGAATTACAGGTGATGTATTTAGTCCTTCAGGTGCTGGTGTTGGTAATTACGAAATAATTTATACTTATACCGATGCCAATAGCTGTACTAATACAGATACTAATTCAACTATTGTAAATGGATTGCCAAGTGTTCAATTTAGTGGTCTTGATGCTGATTATTGTGTTGATGTAGAAAAAGACACATTAAATTCACTTCCTACTGGAGGAACATTCTCAGGAACAGGAATTACTGCAAATTTATTCAGCCCTTCTGATGCAGGTGTTGGTACATTTGATATTACTTATTCTTATACTGATGCCAATAATTGTACTAATACTGACACTAACTCTACAGTAGTAAATGCATTACCAATAATTTCGTTTGCTGGTTTAGATGCTGATTATTGTATTGACGGAACAAGCTCTACATTAGTAGGCACACCAACTGGTGGTTCATATAGTGGTGCTGGTATTTTAGGTGCTAATTTTGACCCAGCAACTGCTGATGTTGGAACTCATGACATTACTTATTCTTTTACTGATGGTAATGGTTGTTCTAATAATGTAATAAACTCTACAGTTGTAAATACTCTTCCTACTGTTTCATTTACAGGTTTGGATGCTATTTATTGTGTTGATGCTAATGATGCTACCCTTACAGGAACTCCTGCCGGAGGAACATATAGCGGAACTGGAATAAATGCTAATTCATTTAGTCCAAGCACTGCAGGAGATGGTAGTTTTGATATAATTTATAATTATACTGATGCTAATAATTGTAGTAATTCTGACACCAATTCAACTGTTGTCAATGTATTACCAATAGTTACAGTTACAGCAACAACTAATCCTGTTGCATATAATAACTCAACAACTATTAGTGCAAATATTTCAAATTCTGTAGGAACTTTATCTTATAGCTGGTCTTCAGCTAGTGATATTTCTGGAAGTAATACTCTTCAAACAATTACTACAAATAATATTACTGTAGCAACTACATTTATTGGAGAAGCTTATGATTCAGCTACAACTTGTTCAAATGCTGATACAATTACTATTCTATATACTGGAGGACCTGTTTCGGTTAATCCAATAGCTAGTAATGCTACTATTTGCGTAGGAGATACTACTGTATTAAATGCACAATCTTCAGGTGGAACTACAACAGTTACTTACTTATGGAATTCTAATCCTAGTGGATTTAGTTCAACAGACGAGAATCCTCAAGCAACACCATCTCAAGATACATGGTATATTGTGGAAGCTACTGATGGAAACACTACTGCTAAGGACTCTGTTCAGATAGTATTAAATGCCTTACCTACTGTTTCTTTTACAGGTTTAGATACAGTTTACTGTATAAATTCTACTGATGCTTCATTAACTCCATCTCCTATTGGAGGAACATTCTCAGGAATGGGAATTAATGCTAGTTCTTTCAGCCCTGCAACAGCAGGTGTTGGTAGTCATGATGTAGTTTATACATATACTGACGCTAATTCTTGTACAAATTCTACAACTAATTCAACAATGGTTAATGGATTACCTAGCGTACAACTTACATCTCTAGAAAGTGATTATTGCGTTGATCTTACTTCCGATACTCTTATTGGTCTTCCAAGTGGAGGAACATTCTCAGGTATGGCAATTACAGGCAATGTTTTTGATCCTTCAACAGCAGGTGTAGGAAGTCATGATTTAGTATATTCTTATACCGATGCTAATAACTGTACTAATACAGATACAGGCAGTACTATGGTAAATGCCTTACCAACTCTTATATTGACACTAGGTGAAGTTTGTGCTAATGAATCAACATTCTCATTAAGTGGTGGAACTCCAACAGGAGGTACATATACTGGTATAGGCGTTGACGCTTCTGGTAATTTTAATCCATTTAATGGAACTCAAGATATTACATATACTTATACTGATGCTAATACTTGTACAAATACAATTATAACTAGTCAGATAGTAAATGCAATACCAAGCATTACCGCTACAGCTGCAGCTAACCCTGTAGTTTATAATAATAGTACAACTTTAACAGCTGCTGTTTCTAATGCAGTTGGTAGTCTGTCTTACGATTGGTCGCCTAGTGCTGACCTTAATGGAAGCAATACATTACAAACTGTTACTACTAATAATGTAGTTATGGCTAATTCTTATATTGTAAATGTAACTGATGCTTCAACTTCTTGTTCAAATACCGATACTGTTGAACTTACTTATTCTGGTGGACCAGTTAGTGTAAATCCTATTGCCGTACCAACTTCTGTTTGTGCTGGAGAGGATGCAACACTTAAAGCGCAATCAAGTGGAGGAACAGATACTATTAACTATACATGGACTTCCAACATAGGTGGATTTACTTCTGCTGTTGCAAATCCTATAGCTACTCCAACTGTTGATACATGGTATTATGTATCTGCTACTGATGGAACTACTACCGTTGATGATTCCGTATTTGTTAGTGTGAATATTCTTCCTATAGTTTCATTTACTGGTTTAAATACTGCAAATTGCGAAGACGCTGCAGTAAATAATCTAGTACCATCTATAAGTGGAGGTATATTTACAGGAACTGGAGTAAACGGATTTACATTTAATCCAACAACTGCTGGTGTGGGTAATTATAATGTTACTTATACTTATACTGATGCAAATGCTTGTACAAATACAGCTGTTAATGCAACTGTTGTTAATGCATTGCCAAGTATCGTATATACCGAAGATATGGCTGCCGTTTGTGATGGCGAAGGTGTAGATATTATTGTCAATTTCACTGGATTAGCTCCATTTGATTATACTTATAATGGAATTGATATAACTGGTGTTAATGCAAATGCAGATTCAATTTATGTGAGTCCAACAATAGCAACTACTTATACTGTAACTTCTGTTACTGATGCAAATGCTTGTACCTCTATAGGTAATTTGGATAGTATACAAATAGTGGTAAATAGTTTACCAACTATCACTGTGTCCGATGATGCCTCTATTTGTATTGGTGATAGCACTGCAATTACTCTTAATTTCACTGGAGAATCTCCTTGGTCTTATGATGTATTTGATGGAAGTAATGTCTTTACAAATATTGCAACACAAGCTACTACTGATAATTATGTTGATCCAAATACCTCAACTAATTACGTATTGAACTCAATTACTGATGGTAATAACTGTACGATAAGTGGTAGTATTGATAGCGTATTAATTACGGTAAATGCATTGCCAACAGTTACGGCTTCCGATAATGACACCGTTTGTATTGGCGATAGTATTCAAATTAGCTTGAACTTTACTGGAGCTGCACCATTTAACTTTAGTGTATATGATGGCAATAACACATTTACTGATAATTCAACAAATGCTTTATTCCAAACTTATGCTGACCCTGATGTAAATACAACTTATGTTATTAAGTCTATTACAGATGCTAATGCTTGTAGTATAAATGGTGATATTGACTCAATTATGATATTAGTTAATGCTCTACCAACACCTTCATTTAGTGGATTAAGCACATCTTATTGTGATAATTCTGATGATGACCTACTTACAGGAACTCCAAGTGGAGGAACATTTGCAGGAACAGGAATTATTGGTAACACATTTAATCCATCGACAGCAGGATTTGGTAGTTATGATATAACATACTCATATACTGATGCTAATGGATGTACAAATACTGATACTAATTCTACAGTGGTAGATGCATCGCCGATAGTTCAACTGAGTGGTTTAGCTACTACTTATTGTGCTAATGATGCAGATGCGGCATTAATAGCAAACCCTCTTGGAGGAACTTACTCAGGTGCTACATTAACTGCTAATGATGAATTTAGTCCTTCCACTTCTGGTGCTGGTGCTTATACTGTATATTATACTTATACCGATGCTAATAGCTGTTCTAATACAGATAGTGCTTTAACTAACGTTAATGCTCTTCCCGTAATTAGCTTCATTACTTTAGCTGATGTTTGTACTAATACAGCAAGTTTCATCCCAACGGGAGCAAGTCCTGCTGGAGGAACATGGTCAGGTAGTGAGATTAATAGTGGTTGGTTTATTCCTTCTACATCTGGTGTAGGAACATATTATTTAACTTATTCTTATACTGATGTTAATGGTTGTACTAATAATGACAGTACTTCTCAGGTTGTTAATGGCTTACCTATTGTTTCGTTCACTGGTTTAAATGCTACTTATTGTGCTAACGCAATGGATGATACTTTAGTTGGAACTCCAACTGGAGGTACTTATGCCGGTATAGGAATGACTAATAATATATTTAGCCCTTCAACTGCAGGAGCTGGTTCATATGATATAGTTTATACATTTACGGATGCTAACGCTTGTTCAAATAATGATACCGCTTTTACTATGGTAAATTCTATTCCAATAATTTATCTTGGAATGGACACTACTATTTGCGATAATGCAAATGCAACATTAGATGCAGGTGCTGGATACACTTCATATTTATGGAATACTGGTGCTACTACTCAAACAATCATAGCTGATTCTACTGGATTGGGTATAGGAAGTTTTGATTTTAGTGTTGTTGTAACTGATAATAACAACTGTTCTGCAACTGACTCTATGGCGCTTGCTTTTGAAGCTACTCCTGTAAGTCAACTAACTGATGAAAGCATATGTGGTGAGAATGAAACCATTACTTTAAATGCTGGTGCAAATGTTGATTATTCTTACTTATGGAGTAATGGAGGAACCGATAATTATTTAGTTGTTGACACAGCTATTATCGGTGGAACTTCTAACTATATGTATGTTACTATCTCAAGTCCTGCGGGTTGTACTGATTATGATTCTGCTTTTGTAGAATTTAAAGAAGTTCCAGCAGTAGATTTAGGAGCTGACTCAAGTGTTTGTATTAATCATAGTATTATGTTAGATGCTGGTGCTGGTTTTACTTCTTACTTATGGAGTACCGGAGCTACCACTCAAACAATTACTCTTGATAGCAATACATTTATTGTTGGAAACAACAACTACTCTGTAGAAGTAATAAATTCAGTTAATTGTAATAACTCTGATACCGTTACTCTAGTTGTTGATCCTTGTACTGGAATTCCTACTCCTGAATTGGCAAACGCTATTATTAATGTGTATCCTAACCCAAGTTCTGGTCAATTCCAGATTGATGTTACAGGATTAAAAAATCAAGAATATAACCTTGATGTATATAACTCTGTTGGCTCTGTAGTATTTACTGATAAAGTAAAATACGAAGGTAGCAGCACTCAAACATGGAAACTTGACTTTAGCACTTTCGCTAAGGGTGTTTATCATATTCGTTTACATTCTAATGGCGACATTAAAGTGAAAAGAATAGCGATTCAATAATACTTTGTTTGAATAACAAATTATGGATTATATCCTTTGAAGAGGCGACCAATTGGTCG
>JAOZSY010000460.1 GCA_029939445.1 Bacteroidales bacterium | reverse complement strand
ATAAGGAAACATAGTTTAAATAGATTATATAGAGATTTGGAAGATGAATAAAATTTATTAATAAAGTAAATATAAATATACAATAATATGAAACAACAATTAATTTTAATTATCATACTTTTTGCGTCAAGTTTTACTTTTGCGCAGGTAATAAGTATAGACTCCGCTCGTACCTTGGGTATTGGAGCAACAGTAACAGTAAAAGGAATTATTACTAACGGCAATGAGCTTGGTGGTATTCGCTATTTCCAAGATGTAACGGGTGGCATAGCTGCATATAGTAGTTCAATGGTAACAACTGATAGAGGCGATTCTGTAGAAGTTACAGGGACAATAAAAGATTATAACCAATTAATGGAAATAGATCCGGTTACTTCTTATACTGTGTTAAATAGTAATAATATAATGCCTGCACCAGTAGTGATAACTCCTGCTCAGATTGATAATTCTGTGGAAGGACAATTAGTTAAGATAAATGATGCAATTTTTACAACTACTCCTGGAGGTTTATTTGCAAGTAATTCTAGTTATAATTTTACTGCAAATGGCGAAACATCTAAAATGTATGTTCGCTCTAATCATCCATTAATAGGACAGACTATTCCTTCAGGGCTTGTTAATCTTACTGGAATAGCAACTCAATACTCATATACTAGCCCCAATGATGGGTTTCAGTTATTATGTCGTGATGGTAATGATATTTTTATGACTACATCAATATGGATTACAAAACCTTTGGAGGAGTTTAATATTTCTACAACTGGACTTACAGTAAAGTGGCAAACAAATATAAGTGGTACTAGTGAAGCAGAATATGGTAGTACAGAGGCTTTAGGTACATTTGTTTCTTCTACAGGAACAGACACCCTTCACTCTGTTGATATTACCACTTTGTCAGCTTCTGAAATTGTATATATTCGTACTTTTAGTGTTTCGGGAAATGATACAGCATTCTCTCCTATAAAAGTATTTGTTTCTCAGAGTAATTCTTCTGGTGATGTTATAGCATATTTTAATACCCCAGCAGACCATAGCGTTGCTAGTGGCCCATTAGCTATCACTTTGCCTAATGCCATCGACGATACTCTTATTGCTTATATTAATAGAGCAACAGAGTCTATTGATTTTACAATGTATAATTTTACTGAAACAGGTATCTCAAGTATTTCTTCAGCTCTTAATAATGCTTATGATAGAGGTGTGGATGTGAGAATGATATTTGATGGTAGCGCAGGAAATACAGGAATTCAGAGTGTGCGTTCAGAAATTAAGAAAATGTCGAATCCAACAGGATCGGAATATGGTATAATGCATAATAAATTTATC
>JAOZSY010000219.1 GCA_029939445.1 Bacteroidales bacterium | reverse complement strand
TTCTGTCAACATATTGGATGGCAATTTATATATTTGCTGTAGTAGGCTATTTTTTATAAAATGGGCAAGAGGAGAACTATATTATAGACTGTAAAAAATAATAAATGAAAATATTACATACATCAGATTGGCACCTCGGACATCGTTTGCATGAGCATTCGCAGCAAGAGGAGCAGGAGCTTTTTCTTGAATGGATTACCGATACTATATCGAAACGAAACATTGATATATTAATAGTATCAGGAGATATTTTTGATGTAAGTGTACCTTCAACTCAAAGCCAGAAGATGTACTATAATTTTCTAATAGATATTCATAAAACAAATTGTAAGCATATTGTTATTACAGCAGGAAATCATGATGGACCAGGAACTATTGATGCGCCTAAGGAGCTGCTTAGTGCTTTGTCAATTGATGTGGTTGGAAAAGCTAGTAGCGATTATTCAAAAGAGGTTTTTGAATATTCTGTTAATGGCGAAACTGTGATTATTGCAGCAGTTCCATATCTTAGGGATCAGGATATAAGACGTGCTGTGGCTGGTGAAGATTTTGATGAAATAAATGAGCGATATCGTAAAGCACTGATGAGTCATTATATGGGTGCTGCGAAATACTGTAAGTCGATAAATGAAGGAAATCACCCACAGATAGCAATGGGACATCTGTTTGCCATAGGTGGAAAACCGTCTGATAGCGAGCAGAAGATCTATGTTGGTAGTCTTGGAGATATTGCTGCAAAAGATTTCCCTAAAGATTTTGATTATATAGCGCTAGGACATTTGCATCGTCCTCAAATAGTAAATAAAAATCCTAGAATACGATATTCTGGTTCACCAATTATTCTGAGTTTTAGTGAACTGAATTATAGTAAGAAAGTGTACGAAATTGAAATTAGGAATAATGATATTTCTAATATTGAAGAAATAAATATTCCTAGATTTAGAGAAATATTAAGAGTAGAAGGCGATTTGCAGAAATGCTTATTTGATTTAATGGAAATTGCCAATGGCGATTATTCATTAACTCCTTGGGTGGATGTGGTGCTCGATAATAGTGCAAATAATACCATAGGGTTTATGGATATACAAAGGGCGGTCGACGATTTGAATAAGGATGGAATAAAGCTTGAAGTATTGCGAGTAACTTTTAAAAATAAGAGAAATACAAAGGGCCTTAATGAAATTATTGAAAATTCTGGTGATATTAAAGACTTAACACCATTGGAAGTTTTTAAGGAAAAATGTAAAGAACAGGATTTTGATTTGAATGATAATGCCGATATACTCGATGCTTTTAATGAGATTGTAAATATAGTGAAGGAGGGCGAAGAATGAAGATACTAAAGATAGAATTACAAAATATAAACTCCTTAAAGGCAGAAAAATCAATTATTATTGATTTTACAACTGAGGCATTTCAGAATGTAGGCCTTTTTGCAATTACTGGGCAAACAGGTGCTGGTAAAACTACTATTCTTGATGCAATCTCCATAGCATTATACCGCGAAATTCCTAGGTTTAGTGTTTCTAGCACTAAGGCTGGCCTTGTGGATGTTGTAAGTTATGGCGCTGATGGTGCTTTTGTACGACTAACATTCCAAAATAAAGGTATAATTTATGAAGCCTTTTGGAGTATTAGAGTGAGAACTAAAGCAGGAAAAGTTATTAAGCCTGTTGAGAAAGTTAGTTTAAAAAATCTTAGTACTGAGCAAATTCTTGCAGATAGCATAACCCCATTTAGGAATAGAATTGAAGAGATTATTCAGCTGAATTATAATCAATTTCTGCGTTCGGTAATGCTAGCCCAGGGAGAGTTTGCAGCATTTCTTTCGGCGCCAAATAGTGAAAAAGGAGCTTTGCTTGAACAAATTACTGGTGAAGATATTTATAAGCGTATTGGTGAGGAGGTAGGAAATAGGAAGCATGCAGAGGTACGTAATCTGATGATTATTAAGAGTAAAATTAACTCTGAAGATTTGCTTTCTGAGGATGAATTGAAAGTGCTAAATACTGAAAATAAATACATTAAGGATGAAGTTGTTCTGATTCAGAAAGATATAAAACGCTTGCAAGAAATAGTGAGTTGGTTTAAGAAAAGTGATGAGTTGGGTCAGAAAAAGTCTGATTTGGACAATAGAGAAGCTAGACTTAAAGATACCATCGAAAATAATAAAGAGAATACCTTAGCTCTAGCAAATAATAAACATGCAGAAGTTTTTTCTGATGTATTAAAAGATATTACAAGAATATCGGATTCGCTAAATGCTAATAAGATTCAAGAAGTAGAATTAGGGCGTCAATTATTATTATTAACTGAAAAAATAAAAGAGGTAGAACTTAAAGAAACTAAGGCTAATATGGATTATATACTGTCATCTACCGATTTTAAAGATTGGCAGCCAAAGTTTAGTATAATTGATAAGTTAGATACTGAGCTAGCAACTTTAAAAGCAACTATTATTAAGCTCAAGCAAGATAGAAAAATTGAGCAGACATCTATAGATAAAACTATAAATAATATTTCCGCAAAAGAAAATGAAGAGAGACTTGCAATAGGTGAGTTGGAAGGGATAACTACTTTTATTGCTAATAATACAAATTTACCTTTAATTTCTGGTAGAATTACTCAATGGAATCTGCAATTATCGCAGCGCACGGAATTATCCTTATTAATTGAGAAAAACACGAAACAGTGCAGTGAGCAAATAGCGAAGAAAAAGGAGAATGATGAAAAATTGAAAAACTGTAATACAGAATTTAGTAGAGCAGGAGTAGAAATTCTGAATCTAGACAATGAGCTCAAGGAATATGATTTAAGCATAAATAATAATTCATATACTGAGCTATATAATAATAAAGCTAAGTTAGATAATCAATTATTGGCTGTTAATGAATTTAAGAATAATGCTGCTGAAAATAATCGCTTACAAAAGGAGAAAAAAGAGCAATCAGCGCTACTAAAAGAGAGTAATAATAAATTAGAAGAACGAGGTAAATTATTATCTGAGCAAAAGAGTTTTTTAATTAGTGGAAATGAAAAATTAGCTGTTTTAGAAGAGAATTATGAGCTTAAAAAGCAAATAATAAATTTGCAAGATGAGCGAGCAAAACTAAAAAGTGGAGAAGCCTGTTTATTGTGTGGCTCTTTGGAACATCCTGCAATAGAGGAGTATAGTAGTGTAAATACTGATGAGTCGCAACAGAAGATTAATAAACTACAAAATGAGATTGATGTAATTCAAAAGACAATTAATCAGTTGGAGATTAGTGTAGTTGTAGAGATAAATAATATAGAAAGTAATAGTTATAAAATTGAAGAAATCACTAATTCTATTAACAAATTAAAAGACTTATTTGCTATAAATGAATTTGGTTTTGCAATTGAAAATATAGAAGTAATTGATAAGAAATATTCCGATTTGGAATATAAAATCAAGGCTATTAGTCAAAAAATTAATGAAATAAAAGAGATTACTGAAAAAAGAGATATTGTTTTCAATAAACTAGAGAAGTTGAAAATAGATAAAAACTTATTGGAAAATAAAAAACTTATATTTACAGAAAAGCAGAGTAATTTTAGTAGTGTAATACTGTCTTATGAGAATAGTGTAAAAGAGTCTGAAGTAGAATTAGAAAAATTAGAAACTAGTTTGCAATTAGCATTATTCGAATTTGACTTGAAACTGCCTTCTGTGGATGTTTTCTCTCAATTTATTAGTGAGTTGGAGAACAAGGTTTCGGAGTATAATACTAAGAAAGCCTCGCAGCAAACTATTCAGAATTCTATCTCAAGTATTGGAATAGAGCTTAAATCTTTAAAGAATATTCTGGAGGATAAAAACATAAAGCTTATAAAAATAAAGAGTAAAATATCTGAGGATTCCACACTTTGGACAAATACTAATATAAGTAGAAACATACTCTTGCCTAGCGAGATAAGTGTAGCTATAAAACGAGAAGAATTACAAGCGTGTATTGATAATAATAGTAGTATTTTGGAGGCGGCTAAACAAGAGCATCAAAATATAAAAACTGAAATAGCAACTAAGCAAACAGAAATTAGTAGTAATAGTAATCAAAAGGAAAGCTTAAATCGAGAATTAAAAATTTCTGATAATAATTTTGCTTTAAAGCTTGAAAAGTCTATTTTTAGTTCCAAAGAAGAAGTGAAACTAGCTTTGCTTTCGGCTGCTGATAAGAGTGTTTTTGAGGAAATACAGAATAGTATAAAGGAAGAACAAATAAAACTAAATGATGCTTATAATGAATGGAAACAAAATAATTTAGCACATATAGAAGATAAGAAGTTTGACGAAACTAAAGAAGGAGTTAGTATACAATTGCAGACTAAAGAAACTGAGGAGAATACTAAGTTGGAAAGAATAGGAGAGTTGCGCTCTAA
>JAOZSY010000040.1:13338-14933 GCA_029939445.1 Bacteroidales bacterium | reverse complement strand
TTTTATCATAATATATAAAGGTCAGTATATTTCTTATATAAGGGGGTAAAGTTACCTTTTTAATTATTTGTATGCAAATAAATTTGAATAAAACCATAAAGTAGCTACTTAAAAAACCTTTGTTTATTAAATTTAAAGGAATGATTATTTTTTATACTTTTACATCCTAAAAATACAAAATTTAGAATGAAAAAAATAGCACTGCACTGGCAAATCCTCGCTGCCTTAATAATAGCAATAATTTACGGAATAGTTTTTAATACTAATTATGTAGTAAATACTGATACTATAGTACAATTAGAAAAAAATGGTTTGCCGGCTGAACTTGTTCAACAAATAAAACAATTGGAGGGTAATACCTATAAAACTAAAGTAGCTTTTCGAGAAGCAATAAGTGAGCTGGGCGAAGTAGATTATGCTAAATATGGAGCTATAATTACAAAAAGTTTGTATTGGAATCCTGGAGTGGGCTATATAGCATGGATGGGTGATTTGTTTATTAGAGCATTAAAAATGCTAATAATTCCCCTGGTTTTTGCTTCATTAATTAGTGGAGTTTCTAATCTTGGTGGAGGTGATAACCTTGGTAGGCTAGGTATCAAAACCATTGGTTATTATATGCTCACAAGCACTCTAGCCATTACTACAGGCTTATTTTTTGTAAATATTATTAAGCCTGGTGTTGGCGCCGATACTTCTTTCGAACAAGAGGTTGAAGGTTTGGCCACAAGCGCAGGGACTATTGGTCAAACATTGATGGAAATTATTCCAACAAATATTTTCCAATCGATGACCAATGGTAAGATGTTGCCAATTATTTTCTTTTCCATATTATTGGGCTTCTTTATTAATAAAATTGGCGATAAGCCACGCATGGTACTAACAGATTTCTTTAATGCTTTCTTTGAATTAATGATGAAAGTAACAATGTGGGTAATACAATTTACTCCACTAGGAATACTTGGTATTGTTGCAAAAACCGTTGCCGACCAAGATGATTTAATGGGTTTGGTATCGAGTATGGGATTATATATGGGAACAGTACTAATTGCACTTGCAACTCATGCGTTTATAACTCTGCCAGTATTGACAAAATTTATTGGTAAAGCAGATCCCATTAAGCATTTCAGAAATGTAACAACACCATTAATGACTGCCTTTTCCACATCGTCATCAGGAGCAACTTTGCCACTTACAATGACTGCTGTAGAGGAAAATGATGGAGTTTCTAATAAGATTACGAGTTTTACATTGCCCCTTGGAGCAACTATAAATATGGATGGAACAGCACTTTATGAGCTTGTTGCGGCTATGTTTATTGCGCAAGCCTATGGTTTTGATATGAGTATTACTGAGCAAATAATTATGGTTGCTGCGGCATTACTATCTTCAATAGGTGCTGCTGCTATTCCTATGGCAGGAATGGTTATGCTTACAATTGTGCTTTCGGCAGTGGGCCTCCCTCTAGAAGGAATAGGGCTTATTCTTGCTGTGGATCGAATCCTTGATATGTTCCGTACTTCAATAAATGTATGGAGCGATACCTGTGGTGCTGTTATTATTGCAAAATCAGAAGGCGAAACGCTTAAGGTTTA
>JAOZSY010000040.1:0-13238 GCA_029939445.1 Bacteroidales bacterium | reverse complement strand
TTATATTTCGATTTTTTCAGAATCATTTGGTCATTATCTTCCAATAATAATTCTTGCAAAGAGCCCTCGTTATTACTCATATATGAGCTAATAATGCGCCAGCCTATAAACTCTCCCAAGCGTGCAGGTGCATTAGACGAAAGTATACTTGTAAAAGGACCATCTTCCATAAATTTCTTCTGAACACTTTTCTCACTATTAAAAAGAAACTGATTTTCAATCATTAGCGACCATAAACGAGCTTCATTCTTAATACACCAATCATATTGCTCTTTATTATATCTCAATAGTAGCGTATCCGAAATTGATGGAATCATTGCATTTACAAAATACAAACGCTTTCCTTGCTCAATAAACTGATGAAGCAGATTTGCTGATAAGTCAGGGGCATTCATTATACCCGAAGCCAATTCGCTCATAGCGTCAGGAGTTAAAGATTCCTTAATCAACCACTTGCTTTTATACTTAGGAAAGCCACTAAGGTCATACACTTTTGTTTTTCCTAAATACAAATCAAGACCAATAATCATATTATTATCAGCAACTTTAATAGGGAAAGCCAAGTCTAGCCCCGAAATATATGAGTAGTAATTATAATCCGCAGAATGTGGAAAATAAAATTTAAAATGTTGCATAGCATCTGCTAATTGCTCCTCAATATCCGATAAATCAGGAAATTTATTCTGCACCTCAGTATTCAACTCTTGCATATAGTTATCTGCAAAAAAAGATTTTAGAGTTAATAATGCAACAGAATCAGAGCGCCCTCCTTCAAAAAACAGAGGAAATTGATTGGCAAAGGTCATTACTGTATCTAAAAACTTATCTTGTGGTATGGCAAACATTGTTTTGCCATACCTTTTGATATCCACTTTGGGTTTCTCAATTGAAGATAAATCAATATTTAAATCCTTATGATTATTATTGCAGGCAGCTATCGAAAATAAGAATGCTATTAGCAGTATGGATGTTATTTTAGTCATAACGAAATATATAATTAATTATATTAATTCTAATATTTTGGTAAATACATTATTAATACCATCAGCATTTTTGCCGCCAGCGGTTGCTATATTAGCTTGTCCGCCGCCACCGCCTTGTATCTCTTTTGCCAATTCTCTAATAATTGCTCCAGCATTTAATCCTTTATTTTCAATTAGGTCTTTAGAAATACCAACGCATATATTAGGCTTATTATTGGCAACAGTTCCAAAAACCACAATAGAGTTGCTGTTTTCAGAAATCAACTGTTGTGCAATTTTCTTAAGATCATTAATGTCAGATTTTTCTAGTGAAGTAAGAAGATTTATACCATTTACCTCCTTAAACTTATTAAGTATTTCTTGTTTTTGCTGTCTTAAAGCAATATCATTAAGTTGTTCAACTTTTTTCTGTAATTCTTTATTTTGGGCTATCATTTGTTCAGCAGCTTTCACCAAATCTTTCTGATTTTTGAAAACTGTTTTAAGGTTTTCTATTACCAATCGTTTTTCGTTGAAAAGCTCATCTGCCATAGCACCACTAATAGCCTCGATACGGCGAATGCCTGCCGCAATAGAAGTTTCTTGTTTAATAATAAAACTTCCAATTTGCCCAGTTGCTCCAACATGAGTTCCGCCACAAAGTTCCACCGAATCATCAAATTTTACCACACGTACTTTATCGCCATACTTCTCTCCAAAAAGAGCCATAGCTCCCATTTGAGTTGCAGTATTCATTGATACATCAATGCGGATATCTGCCAAAATATTTTTACGAATACCAGCATTTACTATGCTTTCAACTTTTAATATTTCTTCATCACTCATTTTATTAAAATGAGAAAAATCAAAACGTAATCCTTTATCGGTAACCAACGATCCTTTTTGCTCCACATGCTCTCCCAATACCTCGCGCAATGCTTTATGCAATAGGTGAGTAGCTGAGTGATTGTTGGTAATATTTAAACGTCGTTCTTTGTTTACAACAGCTTCAAAAGTTGCGCTTATATCCGCAGGAAGCTTATTTGTAGAATGAACAATAAGGTTGTTCTCGTTTTGAGTGTCGGTAATATAGATTTTCTCATTATTAAACTCTATATGCCCACTGTCGCCAATTTGTCCACCACTTTCAGCATAAAAAGGTGTTTTATCAAATACTAGTTGATAAACCTCTTTTTTCTTAATTATTTGTTTGCGATATTTTATAATGTTTATTTCAGCTTCTGTATTATCATAGCCCATAAACTCACTATCAGTATCCTTAATAATTACCCAGTCATCAGTTTCTTTAGCGGCATCAGTTCTAGAGCGTTCTTTTTGTTTCTGCATTTCTGCATTAAAAGTATCAATATCAACTTTTAGCCCTTGCTCCGATAGAATAAGCTCGGTAAGGTCTAAAGGAAAACCGTAAGTATCGTATAACTCAAAAGCAACTTTTCCGTCAACGGTATCTTTTCCTGCTTTCTTTATATCAGCAGAAATCTTATTTATAAGTGTAAGCCCTTTTGCAAGAGTGTTAAGGAAAGATTCCTCTTCGCTTTTTATCACATTTATAATAAGGTCCTTATTTTTCTTCAATTCAGGATATGCATCACCAAGGTCGCTTATAAGCATAGGAACAAGAGAATGGATAAATGATTCTTTAAAATTCAGGAAAGTATATCCGTAACGTATGGCGCGGCGTAGTATTCTACGGATTACGTATCCGGCCTTATTATTAGAAGGCAACTGTCCGTCAGCAATACTAAAAGCAATTGCTCGTATATGGTCAGCAATCACACGAAGGGCAATATCTGTTTGCTCATTCTCACCATATTTTACCATTGCCGCAGCTGCTAATTGCTGTATCATTGGCTGAAATACATCAGTGTCGTAATTGCTCTGTACGCCTTGCTTAACCATACAAAGACGCTCGAAACCCATTCCTGTATCAATATGTTTTTCAGGAAGGTTTTCTAACTGTCCATTAGCTTTCCTATTATATTGTATAAATACTAAATTCCATATTTCAATTACTTGTGGGTGATCCATATTTACCAAATCGGCACCTGAGGTTTTTTTCTTTTCTTCCTCAGAGCGGATATCAATATGTATTTCGGAGCAAGGACCACAAGGGCCTTGGCTTCCCATTTCCCAGAAATTATCTTTTTTATTACCATAAAGAATTTGAGATTCTGGAAATTTCTCCTTCCAAAAATCAAGTGCTTCCATATCGGCATCTAGCTTATCTTCTTTATCGCCCTCAAATACTGTTACGTATAAAGTATCCTTTGATATATTCAGCGTGTCAACTAAAAATTCATAAGCCCAGTCAATAGCTTCTTTCTTAAAGTAATCGCCAAAAGACCAATTCCCTAGCATCTCGAACATGGTATGATGATAGGTGTCGTGGCCAACTTCCTCAAGGTCGTTATGTTTTCCCGAAACACGAAGGCATTTCTGAGTGTCGGCAATTCTAGGATTAATGGGGGATTTATTTCCTAAAAAAATATCCTTAAACTGATTCATTCCAGCATTGGTAAACATAAGAGTAGGGTCGCCCTTGATAATCATAGGTGCTGAAGGGACTATTTTATGAGATTTCTCTTCAAAGAAATCTAAAAACGCTTGTCTGATATCTTTTGATTGCATAATCATATTTATTTAAGGTTGTTAAATAGTTTTGTAACCGGTACATTATCAATGCTTAGTGGTTTTAAAATGTCTTTAACTATTTTTATATATTTAAGAATGCAAAGTTAATTTTTTTAATTAATTTTGCCGCGTTAAATAAAAATTAGATAATTAGTTGTATGTCAGATAGAAAATATAAAGTTAACCCCGATACTTTGGTCCTTGAGCATGTGAAAATGAGCAAAAAGGACTACCTAAAGAAAAGTGTCAACTATTTAATAGGGGGTGTTGTATTTGCTACTTTAGTTTTGTTTGTTGCATATTCTTTTTTCGACTCTCCAAAGGAGTTAATGCTAAAAAGAGAGAATAGTCAATATACTATGCAGCTTGAGCTTTTGAGTAAGCGCGTTGATAAGTTGCAGAATGTTTTAAGTGATATCGAAGATAGAGATGATAATATATATCGTACAATATTTGAGGCGGAGCCTATTTCCGTTGACGAACGTAGAGCAGGTATTGGTGGAGTAGATCGCTACAATAACCTAAAGGGCTATGATAACAGTAAGCTAATTACAGAAACAACTCAGAAGATAGACTTATTAAGTCGTGAGCTTTATATTCAATCAAAGTCTTTTGATGAGGTATATAAGCTTGCAAAAAGAAAAGAAGATATGCTTGCTGCAATTCCTGGAATTCAGCCGGTATCAAATAAGGATTTACGACGCATAGCTTCAGGCTTTGGTTACCGAATTCATCCTATTTATAAGACTCTTCGTATGCATGCTGGTATTGATTTTTCTGCTCCAACAGGAACTCCAATATATGCTACAGGCGATGGCGTTGTAGAAAGAAAGACAGGGAGGATGAGTGGTTATGGTAAAGTTGTAAAAATTAATCATGGTTATGGTTATGAAACATTATACGCTCACTGTAGCAAAATTATAGTAAGACCAGGTCAGAAAGTAAAGCGAGGAGAGATAATTGGATATGTTGGAAATACTGGACGCTCAACAGGGCCGCACCTTCATTATGAGGTAATTAAAAATGGTAAGAAAATTAATCCTATTCATTTTTTCTATCAAGATTTAACTCCTGAAGAATATGAAAAGGTTATTGAAATAGCCTCTAGACCTACGCAAAGTATGTCGTAATAGTTGTTTAATTGTTTAGACGATTGATACTGCAAAGTGAGATTTGTAAACATAATTGCATATAAAACGAAAAACCTCATTGCTAGATTTATAGCAATGAGGTTTTTCGTTTAATCTTATTTGTTATACAAGGTTTTATGTGGGGGCAAACGCATGTTAATTATTACTAAATATCTATGTATCTTTTACTATCGTAACATCCAGTCTTATACGTATATTTAAGATACAAATTTATCATCGAATTACGCTTTTATATTGCGCCATAAGGAATTCTTGTAATGGCATCAGCAATCTGGTTTATTCCTTTATCTAATTTTTTTCCAACCATCATTTTCATCATCATATTAAGTTCAATATGCAATGTTATGCGCATATTGCATTGTGCGTCGGTAGATGGTAAAATCTGTATCCATAATGTGAAATCAAATTTAGCCTCATCATTACTAATGATTTTTATTAATTTGGATTCCTCACGCTCTATTATATGAAAAGCAATTGTGCCTATTGGCTTAATGTCAAAAGAACAGGTATCTTGGTCTGCAATAAAGTTTTGTATATCCATTCCTTTCGCTTTATCACCCATTTGCTCTTTAGCTTTAGCCATGTTTTCGGGGCCAAACATAGTATTTAAAAACTCTAAATTAGAGAGCCTTTCATATACAGTTTTATTATCTGAATTTACAGTTTTTGTATCGCTTATGTATTTTTGTAATGCCATGTTTTTATGCCTTTTATTGAGAAAACAAAAGTAATTATATTTCTTTACTTTATTTTATAATTTCTGGTGTTTTCAAAGTTCTATGTACTAATAATATATATAACTTTGTATTGTATTAAATAAACATAATATTTTATGATTAAAAAACTATTATTTATAATTGTTTTACTGGGAATTGGTAAATTAGCAATAAGTCAGAATATAAAAAAAGCATTTAATGCTCTTGATGATAATAATTATACTTCTGCAAGAATTATATTTACTGATGCCATAGAGAATGCTGAAACTAAAGCCATTGGGGAATATGGTATGGCATTAGTATATAGAAATACAAGCCTGCGTATTGAGGATATGTATAGAGCTTTTGAGAGTATTTCAAGTTCTAAAAAAGATTATAGGAGCTGTTCTGATAAAATAAAAAAGAAGTATAAAAGTTATGTAAATAGTGATATTATTGAAAAGGAGAGTATTCTTATTGATGAGTTGTTATTTGTCCAAGTTAAGAGTAAGGACGATGTTAGCGCATATCAAAAGCATATTGATTTATGCGAAACCTCAAAATTTCATTCTCAAATAATTGATCTGCGCAATGCAAAAGCTTATAATATAGCTATTGGATATAATACTATCTCTAGTTATAGCGATTTTTGTGATAAATACCCCGATAGTAAAGAGTATGCTCAGGCTAAAACTATTATGTATACCATGGCATGGACTAAATGTCAAAGCAAGGATAAAAAGCTAGATTATCAAGAATTTATAAATGATTATCCAGATGCTCCACAAATAATATTAGCAAAAGATAAATTAAGAAAACTAGAATATAAAGAGGCTTTAAGTATGGGTACTCCTGTAGCTTTTAATAGTTTTATAGCAAAATATCCTGATTCGGAAGAAGCTAAAGAGTTGAAAGGAGAAGGCGCGAAAACTGAGTATAATAAGGCAGAAATGTTTAAAAGTATTAATGTTTGTGAGAGCTTTCTTATACGCTATCCTAATTCAGATTATACTGCAAGAGTCACTGTCATTAGAGATTCGTTAGCATATGAGGCTGTAATAGTAAAAAATACTACTGAGGATTATAATATCTTTATTGAAAAATATCCGAATGCAGTGCAAGTGCCATTGGTAATGGCTAAGATGGGAGTTTTAATTTATTCCCAAGAAGAGCTGCAAAATATAAGAGTAAAATTTGTAATTACTCAAAAAAATATTGAGAATATTAAGATTTACAACTCCTACGAAGGTGCTAGCATTATGCAGGAAAAGAAATTTGATATTTATGGAAACTGTATATATAATTTCGAACAACTATTATCGGATTATTCGGAACTTAGTAAATCCTATTTTGACGAAAGTGGTGATAAATTAATAAAAGAGGAATTGTATGTTAATAATAAGATAAAGACAATTGCAAATTATACATATGATGATAAAGCTTTGATAAGTTCAGTTTCTACTGAATGTAAGTTCAATTGTATTGATAATGCAGAAAATTATGTAGATAGCTTTTCTTATGACGAAAACAGAAATATACTTAGCATAAAAAGATATTCAAATACTGCTAAACTTATTGAAAGCCATATATATACTTATAACTCTAAGGGCTATAGAATTACCGAAGTCTATAAAAAGATTTCTGGAGGTGATTATAAAACATATAATAATACTTATAGCTATAATGGCAAGGGTTATCTAATACAGAAGAAAGTTGAAAATGAAGAGGGTAAAACTATTGAAGTGGAAAGCATTTTGTATGACAACCTAGATAATAAAACTTCATGCTCAAGGTATGATGCCCGTGGCACCCAAACGATAACTTATGTGTATAATAAAAAGGGTATAGTTGATCATGAAGTAATAAAATATAAACACGACGAATCCATTGAAGATACCCGAAATTGGAAATATATTATTAGAGAGTCTGATAATAATAATAAATCAAAATAATTCTATAGAATAATAAATATATGAATTATAAGTTATTGATTATTGGGGTATTTTTTATATTAGTTTTTACTAATGTAATTGCACAATCGCAATATAGTGTTAGTGGTACAATAACTGATGCCAATAGTGGTGAAGACCTAATAGGTGCTATGGTTAGAGTAAAAGAAAAACCAAGTATAGGCGCTATAAGTAATGTTTATGGTTTTTATTCCATTTCACTTCCCAAAGGAAATTTCACTTTAGAATATTCATATGTTGGTTATGCAGTAAAATCAGTTAAAGTTTCATTAAAATCAGATATTAAAAAAGATATAGAATTAAAACCGGCATCAACACAGATACAGGGGGTGGAGATTACAGGAGAAAGATCGGATGCAAATGTAACTAGTGGTGAAATGAGTGTGAGTAAGATTTCTATAAAGGAAGTGGAAAAAATTCCTGTTCTTTTTGGTGAGCGTGATATTATGAAAACCATACAACTGCTGCCAGGAATTAAAAGTGAAGGTGATGGCGGTGCAGGTTTCTTTGTTCGTGGAGGTAGTGCCGATCAAAATCTTATCCTTTTGGACGAAGCCCCAGTTTATAACGCATCACATATGATGGGTTTTTTCTCAGTTTTTAATTCTGATGCGCTTAAAGATGTGAAACTGTATAAAGGTGGAATGCTAGCACAATATGGTGGGCGACTTTCGTCGGTAATGGATATTAAAATGAAAGAGGGAAATAATAAAACTTTTCATGCATCAGGAGGTATTGGGCTAATATCATCAAAGCTTAGTGTAGAAGGTCCTATTGTAAAGAATAAGGGTTCGTTTATTGTTAGTGGAAGAAGAACTTATGCCGATATGTTTTTAGCGTTTTCTACAAATGAGAAACAGCAAAGTAGCACCTTATTCTTTTATGATTTTAACCTTAAAGCAAATTATAAAATAGGGAGTAAGGATAGAGTATTTGTTTCTGGATATTTAGGCCGCGATAAGTTTGGCTTTAGTGATGATTTTGGTTTTGACTGGGGAAATAAAACTGCAACAATTAGATGGAATCATATTTTTAGCTCAAAACTATTTTCTAATACAACACTGCTTTATAGCGATTATAATTATGTTTTTAAAGCAACTTTTAATAATAAAAGAATAGAAGCAGGTTCCGAAATTTTAGATTTTAGTTTAAAAGAAGATTTACAGTATTTTGTAAATAATAATAATAAGATCAGTTTTGGAGGAAATATAATTCATCATACATTTAGTCCTGGAGATTTGATGATTGACGGTGAAGTGCAGCCCGATAATACCCTCGAAGATAGATATAGCATAGAGAGTGCTATTTATGTTTCTAATGAGCAAAAGATAGGTAAGGATTTTCAGATGACTTATGGTTTGCGATACTCAAATTTTACTCAGATTGGTCCAGGAACAATATACAATTTTGATAATGATGGTTCGCTTATAGATACTGTTGGTTATTCGAAGAACGAAAAAGTTGCTTCCTATAATGGCCTAGCACCTCGGTTGAATTTGCTATATATTATTAATAACAAAAGCTCTGTAAAAGCATCGTATGCACGTACTTATCAATATCTTCATTTAGTTTCTAATTCTACAAGTAGTACACCTACTGATGTTTGGCTACCAAGTTCTAATAATGTAAAGCCTGAGATTGCTGACCAAATTGCATTTGGATATTTCCGTAATTTTAAGAATAATAGCTACGAATTTTCTTCAGAAATATATTATAAGAAAATACAAAATGCAATTGATTATAGAGTAGGTGCAGAGGTTAATTTTAATCCTTATGTGGAAGGCGATTTGATTTTTGGAAATGCAAGAGCCTATGGTTTAGAGTTAATGCTGAAAAAACGTGTTGGTAGATTATCAGGCTGGGTTTCTTATACAATTTCGAGAGTGGAGAAACAATTTGAGGAAATAAATAGTAATAGTTTTTACCCTGCACGTCAGGATAGAACGCATGATTTCTCTATTGTTGGGATGTTTGATATTACCGAGAGATTGAATATATCAGCAACTTGGGTTTATTATACTGGAAGTGCAGTAACCTTTCCTTCGGCAAAATATTATATTGATGGAATGGCGGTAAATTATTTTACGGAACGTAATGGCTATCGTATGCCCGATTATCACCGTATGGATGTGGGAGTTAATTGGAATGCAAAGGAGTATACACAGAAGCTGAATATAAAAACTGGAAAACTTGAAAAAGTGAGAAAACGAATTCAGTCGAGCTGGAATTTTTCTGTTTATAATGTTTATGGGCGAGAGAATGCTTATTCCATTACTTTTAGACCTAATGCAGAAAACCCCAATGTGACAGAAGCTATTCAGCTATCTCTTTTCCGTTGGGTGCCCTCAGTTAGTTATAATTTTAAATTTTAAAAAAATGAAGATTAATATAATTATACCGATAGTACTTTTAATGGCTTTAGCATCCTGCACAAAGGTTGTTGAGATAGATTTGAATGAAGCATCCCCTCAAATTGTAATGGATGCTTATGTGCAAGATTATGGCGAGGATTGGAAGTTTCAGAAAGTGAATGCAAAACTCACTAGATCCATGAGTATATACGAAGATAGTGCTCCAGAGGTGTTCGATAACTTGGAAGTTTACGCTACTAATGAACAAGGGAAGCGGTTTAAGTTAGACTATAATAGTCAAGCATTTATGTATAATATTCTTATTGATGATGTAGATAGAAGCACTAATTGGACAATAGAAACCAATATTGAGGGCAATGAAATTACGTCCGAAACAAGCATTCCAAATTATGTGGCAATAGACTCAATAGTGGCAGTAAAACTACCATTCGGTCCTCGAGTTGATGGTTTAAGCCCTATTTGTTTTTTTACTGATATACCTGGCGAAGCAAATTATTTTCGTTTAAAAATATCGATAAATGGAATACCAATGAATAGCCTATTTATTACTCGCGACGATGGTTTTGATGGTCAGCAAATAGCATATCCATTTATGAATACAGAGGCTTTTGTTGGAGATACGGTTACCATCTCATTATTAGCCATTGATGAGTTATCTTTTGAGTACTATAAAGTAATCATGCAAAATATGGGTGGTGGTTTTTCGGCAGCACCAGGCAATCCCATAACAAATATTGAAGGAGAAGGTGTAATTGGAGTATTCACTGGGCAAACAATTTCTGAGGTAACAAGAATAATTGAGTAATTAAAAATAGCCTACTTCAATACTATCTTATAGCAATTGAATAAATTTCGAACATTAAAAATATGAATAAGTCAACACTAAATACACTTAATGCTGCTGCAAATAATTACGAGCAGATTTCATTTATTGAGAATGACCCGATACAAATTCCTAGAAAGTTTACCAAAAAAGAAGATATAGAGATTGCAGGATTAATTGCTGCAACTTTAGCATGGGGGCAGCGGCCCCAAATTATAAAAAAATCATTGCTTTGGATGGAATTATTAAATTGGCAGCCATATGATTTTGTAATGAATGCTCCTGAAGAGGATTTTAAAAGATTTACAACATTTGTATATCGTACTTTCAATGGCGACGATTGCCTATTTTTTATGTACTCCCTTCGCAATATTTACCAAAACCATGGAGGTTTAGAAACTGTTTTTTCAAAACACTCTGACGATATAAAGAAAAGTATCACATACTTTAGAGAGGTATTTACTGAAATTCCACATCTAAAACGTAGTGAAAAACATATTGGGAATCCTGAAAAAGGTTCAGCAGCAAAAAGAATTAATATGTACTTGCGATGGATGGTTCGCTCTTCAGACAAAGGTGTAGATTTTGGTTTGTGGAAAAATATAAAGCCAAGTTCACTAATGATACCTTTGGATGTACATAGTGGCAGAATTGGGCGAAGATTTGAATTACTACAGCGAAAGCAGAACGATTGGAAAGCTGTGGAGGAATTAACATATAATCTGCGTAAATTAGATGCTGATGATCCCATAAAATACGATTTTGCTTTATTTGGAATGGGTGTTAATGAGAAATGGACGAGATCCAAATAAAACGATAAAATACTATTTATTATTTAACTATCTTTGTTGCATGATAGCTCCAAAACTTCTTAAAAAAGGTGATAAAGTAGGGATAATCTCCACTGCACGAAAAATTAGTGCCGAAGAAGTACAGCCAGCTATTAATCAATTTATGGAATGGGGATTAAAAGTGGTTAAGGGTAAAAATCTTCACTCTGAGTATAATCAGTTTGCAGGTACAGAGCAAGAGCGCGCTTTGGATTTGCAGGAGATGCTTAATGATTCAGAGATCAAAGCAATATTTTGTGCTAGAGGAGGATATGGTACAGTTCAAATAATTGATGAAATAGATTGGTCATTCTTTAAGAGAAAACCGAAGTGGATTGTTGGCTATAGTGATATAACTGTATTGCATTCGCATATACAAAGAGTATGCAATATTGAAAGTATCCATGCTGTTATGCCAGTAAATTTTAATACTACTGAAATAACTAACGAAGCAGTCTCATCTTTGAAAAATGCCTTATTTAAAGGTAAGAATAAATATATAATCCCAAGCCACCCTTTCAATAGACCAGGAATAATTCAAGCCCCAGTTAGTGGAGGTAATTTGTCAATCCTATATTCATTATTGGGCTCTCGTAGTGAGGTTAAATCCCGAAACAGTATTCTTTTTATCGAGGACCTAGATGAATATCTTTATCATATTGATAGAATGATGATGAACCTTGAGCGTAATGATAAACTTAGAAATATAAAAGGAATAATGATAGGAGGCATGTGCCAAATGAATGATAATTCTATTCCTTTTGGTAAATCTGCGATAGATATTATTTCCGAAAAGCTAAGTCGATATAAATACCCCGTTTGTTTTAACTTTCCTGCTGGTCATATTGCCGACAATAGAGCAATTATTATGGGTAGAAATAGTATACTTGAAGTGGAGAATGATCAAACTATTTTCATGCAATAGTGAAAAAATATCAGGGGTAAGTCTTTAGGTTTCAGTCGCCTAATTCCTAACTAAAATACAATATTATTCTATAGATACAATAATAAATGCCCCCAAATAATAGTTATTAACTATAAGCAATTGAAAACATAATAACACAAATGGGTACAAAAGAAAATAATTACTATTTTTGTGCAGAATTTTATATTAATTATAAAGAGTAAGAATGAGCGAAAAGCAAACAACAATAGCCGAAGAAGTAAGTATATCAGGTATAGGCTTACATACAGGAAATGAAGTTAGTTTAAAATTTATTCCAGCACCAGCGGGCACAGGTTATGTGTTTCGACGAGTGGATATGGAAGGTAAGCCACAGTTTGAGGCTCTTGTCGATTTTGTTGTTGATACTTCTAGGGGTACAACATTAGAGTATAAAGGCGCAAGAGTTACCACTATCGAACACGTATTGGCAGCATTAGTAGGTTTAAATATCGACAATGTTATAGTAGAAATGGATCAAGAGGAAGCTCCTATCCTTGATGGAAGTTCTTTTTATTATGTTCATATTCTTCAAAAAGTAGGTCTTAAAGAGCTCGAAGAAGAAAGAGTGTATTTTGATCTTAAAGAAATAATATCCTATACTGATGAAAAAAGAAATACAGAGATGACAATTATCCCTGATAATACTCGTCGTATTTCTACTATGATAGATTATAATACTGCAGTACTTGGTACACAAAATGCAGAACTTAATGATTATAGCAATTTTGCTACCGAAATAGCTCCATGCCGTACTTTTGTTTTCTTACATGAGTTAGAGTATTTACTTGATAACAACCTTATTAAAGGTGGTGATCTAAGTAATGCTATAGTATTTGG
>JAOZSY010000459.1 GCA_029939445.1 Bacteroidales bacterium | reverse complement strand
AGCTTACTTTTATGGTTATGATAATTAAGCTTTGCAAAATGAGTTTGATAAAGTGCAACAGCCCCATCCTCCAAAAGAATTTTAGTCCCTTGCCCCCTATTCTCATCATAATAATTATACTCCATTTCGATATAAGCATTTGCATTTAGCATATAACCAACTCTTGCATTTGCACCATATTCTTCAATAAAAACAGCAGTATCAGTTTCATCCCTAATAGAGTCTGGCACTGTAATATAACCATCACTCTTCAGACCTTTGGCCGCAAATGTATAATAAAAAGACTGCTCTCCTTCGCTAAGTTTATGCTGCAAACTAATATCAGCATTTAGAGTATTATAAGTAGAATAAGAGCTAGATATATTTCCTTGTACACCTTCTTTAATAGGTTTTTTATGAACTAGGTTTATTGCTCCACCCATTGCATTATTTCCATAAAGTGCAGCTCCAGGCCCCTTAAGAACCTCTATTCTTTCAAAATCTGACTCAATAATTCTATTCCAGTTTGTACCACCGCCATCTGATTTATTGATTGGCACCCCTTCAATAAGAGTAAGCTGTCGGCCAGGCTCTGAGCCTACTATAGAACGTAGCCCAACAACAGATTTTCCAAAAATACCATAAGGTCTATCAACATAAACCCCAGAAATAAACTTAAGATTTTGATCTATTTTATCAGAAGGAATAAGGTTCATTTTCTTTAGAGAAACAACAGAAATATCAGCAGGCACATTCATTATATTATTCTCACTACGCGAACCAATAATACTTACTTCCTCAGTTGTAAACTGAATTTCTTCCAATATAATATTTCCAAGTTGGACATCGCTATTTCTAATTTCAAATGGTATATGTCTAGTCTTAAAACCCATATAACTAACAGTGACAGAGCAACTAACATAACCATTAAGACTAAGGCCAAACTCACCATTGCCATTAGTAATAGCATATATATTTAGCGAATCGCATTTGATATGAGCGCCAATTAAGGGCTTATTATCATCATTAAGCACAATACCTCTTACACTCTGTGCATGAGAAAGTGAGGCCAGTAAAATTAATAAAAATGTAAAAATAAAAATACGCATAAAATGATTTTTTAAGCGCAGTATTTCAAAGTTTCAGAGCTAATCCTTATGTTTTATTACTTAGCTTACTAGGTAAATATTTGCTTGCTTAGTAATAATAAATTGGGAGCTTGAAACTTTGAAAAATCATAAAAAGCAAGAATGCTTATAAATAATTTTAAGATATTTCGTGCTTACCCCTTTCCAATTCATTCCATTATAGTATATAATGAAAATCGGGAGGCATAATTGTTTCCTCTTATACCCATCGGA
>JAOZSY010000039.1 GCA_029939445.1 Bacteroidales bacterium | reverse complement strand
TTATATAATAAATATTATTAACGTAGCTCTAAAACCTATCAAGTGCTTGCTACTCAGAAAAAAAACAACTCCAAAAAAGTCATCGAATTACACGGATTAATCGAATTAACTTTTTCCGCTTGCGGAAAATAGTTAAAAAAATTCGATTAATTAGTGTAATTCGATGATAAATTTGCGTCTTAAATTTACATATATAGCTGTATATTACGATAGTAAAGATACATGGTGGTTTGGTGACAATTAATATGCGTCTGCCCTGTTTGCTAAGTGAAGTAAATAGAATGTTATTATCTTTTACTTACTTGCCAGAAAGTTCTAGTTTGAATTTATACTGAAGTATACCGAAGTATCAAGAAAAAAATGAAAGTGAAAGGGTATTGGCGATGGAATGATTAGAATTATTATACTTTTATTGAGATTGAACTATTATAGATGCGTTTACCTTTGCTTAAACTGCAAAAACCAGGAAGTTTATAAATGATTTATATTAGATAAGTGAATAATTATTCTTTTTTTGTAAAAAAAAAGTAAAACTCTAATACAATAATCGACAAAAAAGTATTATCCTTGCATCGCTAAGTATTATTTGATGCTTAGAGATTTAAGCTTCAATATAAACTCAATAAAACTAGCTTTAGGGATAGAGTTTTGAGAACAGATTTTTATTAATTTTACACACTAAAAAATATTAAGATGATTAAGAAATTATTTTTATTATTATTTGTATCAGCAGTAATTGTATCTTGTAATGACGCGCCAAGTACTGAAGGCGAGAATGTTACTACGGAAAAAGAAGTTGCTGTATTAACAGTTGATGATTTATTAGCTAATATTAGTAATATGACAGGAGAAACAGTAGTTGTTGCTGGAATGGTTGATCATGTATGCAAGCATGGCGGTACTAAGTTAGTTATTTATTCTGCAGATCCAGAGAATGCTATTCATGTAAAAGCAACTGATGAGTCGGGTAATTTTCGTGCTGATGAGGTTGGTGGCGAATTTATTGAAGTAGCTGGAGTTGTTGACGAATTTAGAGTTGATGAGGCTTTTATTTTAGAGAAAGAAGCTAAGCTTGCAGATATGATTGCTGAAAATGGAGATGCTAAAACTGAAGATGTTGAAGAAGAAGAGCATCATCATGGTGGTGGAGATTTTCCTGATAATGATAGCAAGCATAAGCAAGAAATTGAAGGTCTTCAAAATCAAATTGCCTCGCTTAAAGAGCAATTAGAAGAACTAAAAGCTGAAGGAAAAGAGTATATCTCTTATTATTCTGTAAAATGTAGTTCATATACAGTACTTGAGCACGAAGGTAATGAAACTGATAAAGTAGAAAGTAATGACAGCGATACTACAACAAAGGTTGCTGAAGTTGATGCGGATAACGAAACTAGTGAGCATAATCATTAATAAGATGATTATATAATAGTATATTTAGATGGTGAGACAATAATTGGCTCACCATTTTTTAATTTGTATAGAAATGGGAAAAAAACTAAGAAAATTTAATAGGGCAACACATCGTGATTTAGGTTACTTTTTTGTTGCTTTAATTTTAATTTACGCATTATCGGGTATTGCAATTAACCATATCAACGATTGGGATCCTAGTTATGTAATTAATACTAATACATACGATCAGGAAGTAAAAATTAATAAATCAGCCAATAAAACTGATATTAAGGAGGTGCTTGAAGAATTGGGAATAAAAAACCCATACCGAAAACACTATTTTCCTAAGAGAAATGCAAATATATGTAAGGTGTTTGTGAAAAATGGAATAGTTCTAATTGATATGAATACAGGAGTGGTGAGTTCTGAGATAACTCAACGAAGACTTGCATTTCATTTTATGAATTGGTTGCATTATAATCCTAATACTATTTGGAAATGGATATCAGATATTTTTGCGGTAGGCCTTATTATTCTAGCAATTTCAGGAATGTTTATTCTTAAAGGAAAAAATGGGTTGAAATGGCGTGGTACAATTCTTATTGTTGCCGGTATTGTTCTGCCTTTGGTTTTCTTGTATTTTTATTATTAGGAATATCTATCAAATATATTACTAAAAAAAATATCCTCGTCATACTGAGTGATATCCCATTAGGAGAATATCCTTGTCATACTAAGTGATTTCTCCTTGCAAAAAACATCCTTGTCATACTGAGTGATTTCTCCTTGCAAAAAAATATCCTCGTCATACTGAGTGATTTTTCCTTATTTGTTTATTGAACTCCTTCGGAGAACTGTAATACGGATTGGTAATAAAAACATATCTTCATTTCATTCCCAAATATGCTTTGATTTAATATAAGCAAAGCTTTCACATATTGAATTCTGCATTTCTTTTTTACTATATTTGTAGACCATTAACTAACATATATTGAAGAAAGCTCATAAAAAGGCTGTATTCCTTAGAAATAAAGATGCAAGAGGAGTGTTTTTGCGGTCTTTAGATAGCATTGCCTCCGATTCGGCTTTTGTTCTAGATATAAGAAAGATGGCATTTCGAAATTTTCCAGATATTAGTAGATTTACTAATATAACAGCAATTTATGCAGAAAATAATCAATTTGCAGATATATAGCTTAAATCTAAAAACCTAAAACATATTGAATATTTAGGATTTAATGGAAATCAAATTTCAAGGTTTAGACTTGGTAAAGCTCCTAAACTTAAAAATATTAATTTGGATAAGAATCCTATCTCTAAATTAAGTTTTGGTTTATTTAGATCTAAAAACTTGGAAGAAGTTTCAATAAATAATTCAGAGATTGCTAAGTTACCTTGGTGGTTTGCTTATAAAAAGAAAATAAGTAAGCTTTATATATATAATAATCCAATGCTATTATCCAAGCAGAATATTAATAGAATGCACAATATTACTCATCTGCAAATATCAGTAATGGATAATGATAGTATGCCAGAGTATTTTAGTGAATTGGTGAATATTACGAAGTTAGTTATTTATAAATCAAAAATAAATAGATTACCTAAGAGTTTTTATAAGTTATCAAATCTAGAGGTATTTATACTTTATAAAAATGAATTTACAGAAATTCCTGAAGTGTGTTTTAAGTTGAAGAGTTTGAAACATTTAGATTTTTATTATAATAAAATAAGATATATTCCCATGGGAATAATTCAATGTAATAAATTGGAGGAGCTTTATTTATCATTTAATCAAATATCGGTTATACCTGATGCTTTGCAAGAGATGAAAAATTTAAAACGATTATATATTCACCATAATAATATTGAAGAAGTGCCTGAGTGGATTAATAATCTGTACAATTTGGAGGTATTGGATATGGGATATAATGGTATTAGCGAATTACCCTCTCTTATGGAATTAACAAAATTGCATACAGTAGATTTTCAGTCAAATAGTATATTTAAATTTCCTTTAGAACTATTAGATATGCAGAGTCTTAATAGAGTTTTTCTTTTTGATAATCCTTTTGAGTTTAATATTGAAGAAGGAAAACTATTTGAACAAAAGTATGACTCATTTAAACAAAGAGGAGGAGAGCTGTTTATTGATTAATTATTCTACTCGTATAACAATTATAGCATCTTCCAAATTGCAAATTAGTTCTTTTATCTCAATAAATATAGGGACAAAAATACTTTACCTCACCAAAGTAAGACTTCCTGTTTTTACAGTTTTTTCGCCATTAGTAGTTATACTAATTTTGTAAACATAAACTCCAGCACTAACTTTGTGATATTTATAATTTCCATCCCATCCTATATTTATATCATTGGTTTCGAAAAGTTGCTCAATATCTAATTAAACATTAATCATTAAAAATTATTTAAATATCTTTGTAACTAATTAGGATTATTATGCGTCACAGCATACGAACAGAATAATACTATATGATAAATGACTACGCGAGAATTTAATAAATGTGTTGATGATCATTCCGATGGTGTGTATAGGTTTATCTTGAAAAGTCTTCGAGATGCTGATACTGCTAAGGATATTGTACAAGATGCCTTTACCAAAATGTGGATAAAGCGTAAGAATGTGGATGGCAATAAAGCCAAATCATATCTTTTTACGGCAGCCTATCATACCATGATCGATTATATCCGTAAGGATAGAAAAGGTAATGTGGATGATGGTTTTCTTGAGCGCGAGCTTGTGGAGTATAATTCGTATTCTGATATTCAGGAAGTGTTAAAAGATGCATTAGAAAAACTGCCAGAAGTTCAAAAATCGGTGATTCTTTTAAGGGATTACGAAGGGTATAATTATAAAGAAATTGGCGAGATTGTTGGTTTAAACGAATCGCAAGTGAAGGTATATATTTATAGAGCAAGAGTGGCTCTTAAGAAATATATTGGAAGTTTAAAAATGGTAATTTAATTAGAAATATAAAATGCAAAAGACAATAAATATATCAAATTACGAAGAGTTCTTGATCGACTTCCTTGACGGAAATCTCGATGAGGATACTCGTGCTTTGGTAGTATTGTTTTTGGAGCAAAATCCTATTATTGCTGAGGAGTTTGATGGTATTGCCAACTATGAGGTTGAGCAATGTATAGAGCCATTTAAGGATAAGGATAGTTTGAAAGTTCAGTTTGACACCTTGGTGCTTCTTAATCAGGAGAATTACGAATTTTACTTTATTGCTTATCACGAAGGAGATCTGTCGAAAGATGAGATAATACAGCTAGATGATTTTCTGGAATTAAACCCTAATTTGCTTGACGAATTCAATCAATTTGCAGAGGTTTCTTCCATTAATGCGGAGGATGTTGTATTTGATAATAAGGATAGCCTAAAACTATTGCAAATAGGAGAGGACTCTTTTATGCCTCAATACCAATTTGAGAATAAATGTATAGATTATATTGAGGATAATTTGAATGCTCAAGAATCTAATGATTTGCAGTATGCTATTAATAATAGTAAAGAATTAGAAGCAATATATGCGCTTTATAGCAATACTAAGTTAGAGGCTGACAAAACTATTATTTTTGAAAATAAAGATTCATTATATCAATATAGAACAATTGGCCTTGTTGGTATTGCTAAATATATTAATTCGGCAGCAGCAGCAGTTGCATTTTTATTAGTTTTCAATTTTTACAACTCTACTCTCGAAAGAATAGATTCACAAATAGAGAGTAATGCCAAGTTAGAACTCAGTGTTGATTATCCTGAGGGAGTTACTAATGCGGAAGCGGTGCTTAATGATAATACTATATTAGAGCAACAAGCTATTGTAGAAGAACAAGCTCAAGTAAAGCCTAATCGCCCAACAAGAAGTTTGCAACAAAAAAGGGACATTAATGAAGTTGTAAGTATTGACGCAAAAGGAATTGATGCAGCACTTTATAAATGTAAGGATATTGAGTTTGAGGCAGCAACAGCCATGGCTATAGAAAGTTTTGTGATGGATACAAGTTCTGTCCTAATTACGGCAACCGATACTGACAACCCCCCTGATTCTAATAAAGATGATGTTACAACTCTAAAGAAGATGCAAAATAAAGCATTAAGAATATTTAAGCGAGAAAAAGAAAGTGTTGCTAATACAGAGCCGAAAGAAGCAATAAAAAAGATTACAGAATTAGCAATTAAAGGGTTTAATAAAATGACTGAAAGTGAAATTTTCTTAAGCCAAAAAGATGAAGTACAGCAATAGCTTGTGTTTTACTAAGGCATATGTTTCTTATAATTTTCTCCATCCTTTTTCATTAATAAGTATTTAGTTTATTGAGCCATATAAAATGTTAAATTTGCGTTTTACGACCGTTGCATGAGCCAATATTTTATTCAAATATGAGGCGGCAGATTTTTTAAACCCGCAGGTTACTTTTGTAACTGAGGACTTTAAAAAAATCGACAACAAAATAGTTGGATGAAAGATTGGCTTTTATTGCCGAAAACTCATAATTATGCAACGGTCTTATTTTACGATATTATTATGGAACCAAGTCACAAACAATCTTTCTCAAAACCACTTTTATCCACTTGGATATTGGGAGTATTATCAGTTGTTTTTTATTTCCTGAGTTTGTTAATATCAAATTTTCAAACAGGTGACTTTGGTAATAATTATTTGCAAATAAAACTCCAGAACCATATTGAGGAGGTTGAGAATAATATGGACTTTATAGTTCATAATTATTTGCCAAATATTGACTCCTCAATTATTGATAATAAGCAATATTATTTCTCCAAAGATTTAATGGATTATGCAAATGCCAATAATATTCATGTGTTTGTTGTTGATAGCGAAAGTGAAACCATTGCCTGGACTGATAATAACTTTGAAATAAAGGCTCCTATAAATAGTGGAAAAACTTTCTTTTATGAAAATCCAATAGGCTCTTTTATTGTTAAAGATATTGTTAGTGAGGAGTATACAATAAGGTGTGTTTATAGACTATTTAGCTCCTATGCTGTTAGCAATGAGTACCTAAAAAGTGGACTGAATCCTAATCTAGATATTAGTAAACAGATCGAATTAATAAATGATAAATCTAAAGAGAATGCATTAGTCAATCTATCTGGAGATTATTTAGTAAGCGTAATTTGGAAATCAAATATACTTATTTCACTAAAAACAATTGGGGGTATTTTTATTGTTTATATCTTATCATTTCTGTTTCTTATATCATTTGCATCTCAGTTGATTAGTATATTTATTAAGAATAATATATATAGCCTTTTGGGGAAAATATTTTCAATACTTATAATAGTATTTTTATATTTAAATATACTATTGCCTGCCTTACTATACGAAAGTCCAATTTTTTCATCTTTTTCTTTTGCATCTTCATTCTTCGATAACTTGGGAGTATTATTCTTTTATTTGTTAGGAGCATTATTTATTGTATTCTCCACTGACTACTTTTTTAGAAATGAGGAGTTTAGTATTAAGAAAAAATGGGAAGTTGTATTATATTTTGGAAGTATTATAGTTTTTGTTTTGCTGCTCCATTTTATTAACGCAATAGTATCAGATCTGATTTTTAATTCTACAATATCATTTAACTTTTCAAGTATTTATAATATTTCTTATTTAGCAATTATAGGAATATTATCCATAGGTGTTAGCATTGCAATATTCTTAACAGTATTTGTAAATACTCATAAATTATTGCTTTCAATTAAGCTATCGCAGCATCTTATAGGCATACTTCTATTTTCTATTATTGAGTATTTTATAGTACTTTATAGAGGGGATAATGATTATTCTATATTGCTATTCTTTGTGCTGTTAAGTATTGTAAATATTATTATTGTGAATATTAGAACCAGTGTTGGTGGCAATACTGTTATCACAGTTTTTCTTTTAATGTTTTCGATATTAATCGCCTTTTGGTTTAATACTTTAAATGTAGAAAATGAGAGAATAAAGAGGAAAGCAATAATACAAACTCTTGCAGTTAATCAAGATCCACAGGCAGAATTTCTTTTTACTCAGATATCAAAAAAGATATATGCTGATGATAAATTAATTGCAATGTTTGCTAATCAAAATATTGAATTTGATAGCCTTACTAATTATATAGAGAATAAATATTTTGAAAATAAAGAGCATTTTAAGAAATACGACTTTCAAACAACCGTTTGCACCAAGGACTTGCAATTGCTAATAAGCCCTCAAAATATTGAGATAAATTGTGATACGTTTTTTTATAAAAACCTTATTAGTTTTGGGAAGCTTACCGACAATAAAAATTTATATAGACTTGACTATGGTAGTGGACAGATAAATTATTTAGGAGTATTTAGGTTTTATAATAATACAGAGAACTTAAATCAGGTTTTTACTGTTTATATGGAGATAAACTCTAAGCTCAAAAGAAAGGGTTTTACAAGAGTTTTGAGGGCTAAAGAATACGATCCATTTGTGAAGATATCGAAATATTCATTAGCAAAATACGAAAATGATATTATGGTAGAGAAGTATGGGAATTATACTTTTCCAGAGCATATTCCAAAGGATTTTATTAATGATAAAGATTTAAGTTTTACAACTATCAAAAACTATAATCACTTAGTTTATAAGCTAAATGATGATGTGGTTTTTGTGCTTAGTTTGCAAGAGCAACCAATGCTTGGTCAGCTAGCGCCTTTTTCATATTTATTTATCCTTTTAGGGATACTTTTCACTGTTCTATTGTCTTTCAATAGTATTAATACTTTTAGGAGATTAAATGTAAAGTGGAATTTTGGGAAAAGGCTACAAATAATAATGGTGGTGATTATCTTAAGCTCATTTGCTATAATTAGTGTTATTACATTGCTGTATATTAATGATTTGGATAGTTCTAAAAACAGAAATCAACTCACCGATCTTTCTTTGGCATTGCAAATAGAATTTGAACATAAGCTGTCGGGAGAGAGTGATCTAACAAAAGTTGATCCAGATTATCTACAGTCGTTATTGTATAAATTTGGGAAAGTATTTGATACTGATATAAATATTTATCAGCTCGATGGAAAACTACTAATGAGTACTAGGTACGAGATTTTTGATCGAAATCTTATGTCAGAATTGATGAACCCAAAGGCTTTAAAGGATCTGAAACACGACCATCAGAGTATTTATATAGATAGAGAGAATATAGGTTCTCTAAAGTTTTCTTCGGCATATATGGCATTTCATAATTCTAATGATGAAATAATTGCATTTATAAATTTACCATATTTTGCTCGGGAAGAGGTTCTTAAAAGTGAAATTTCGACTCTTTTAATGGCACTTATGAATGTTTATGTGCTAATAGTGGTGATCGCTATTCTTATTATTTTATTTGTGAGTAAGTATATTTCGCAACCATTGCATATGCTTAAAGAGAAGTTTCAGATGGTTAGTATTGGTAATGAAAACAGTAAGATAAAATGGACTGGGATTGAGGAAATAGAGACTTTGGTTGTTGAATATAACAGAATGATTGATGCTCTTGCACTGAGTAGCGAACGGCTTGCCAAGAGTGAAAGAGAAACTGCTTGGCGCGAAATGGCTAAGCAGGTAGCTCATGAAATTAAAAATCCACTTACTCCAATGAAGCTCTCTGTGCAATATATGATACACTCATACGACGAAAATAGAAGTGATAATAAAGAGAGGCTTCAAGCATTATCGAATACACTTATTGAGCAAATAGATAATCTTACTGATATTGCTACAGCCTTTTCGGATTTTGCAGATATGCCAAAATCAACAATGGAAATCAATAATCTGGAGTCAATAATTAATACCGCAGTAGATATTTATAAGGATTATTCGGATGTTATTATTAATGTGAATTTTGACGAAGACGTAAATTTATATATTGACAAAAACCAGTGGATTCGGGTTTTTAATAACCTAATTAAAAATAGTATTCAGGCTGCCATTGCTAATAAGGAACTTATTATTGATATAAAAGTAAGCATTGCAGAAAATAATGTAGTTATTACTTTTGCCGATAATGGTCATGGTATTGAAAGTGATATGAGGCATAAGATATTTGTTCCTAACTTTACTACTAAGACCAAAGGCTCGGGCCTTGGGCTAGCGATGGTTAGAAATATTGTTAGTAATAGCAATGGCGAAATAGATTTTGTTTCAGAGCCTGAAAAAGGGACTGTATTTACAATAAAGATAAGTAATGGGTAAGATTGTAAAATTTGATTTTGATAATAAGGAACTTCATAAGCTTGCAATGGAAATCAGAGTTGAGGTTTTTGTGAATGAGCAAAAAGTTCCTCAGGAAATAGAGTGGGAATATGAAGAAGATTGTACGCATTTTCTTATTTATCGTAAGCGTAAAGCTGTTGGTACAGCTAGGTATATTGTAAAAGATGATATAATAAAATTTGAGCGCTTTGCTATTCTGAAAGAGGGGAGAGGAAAGGGTTATGGAAGAGATATTATTAGATATATGCTAACCGATGTGTGGCCATTGAAAAAGAAGATAATGCTAAACTCTCAAGAATATGCTGTTGATTTTTATAAAAGAGCAGGATTTGTAGTTGTTGGGGGTAAATTTATGGAAGCAGGAATTCCTCATTATCCTATGGAATATGTTGCTCCAGATATACTAGAAAAAGCCTTGGCGAAAGCAGTATGTAGGCGGTAGGGAGTAAACGGTAATTAGTAAAAAGTAGGCAGAATGCTGTATTGAAGACTGAAGACTGAGAACTGAAGGCTGAGTCTAAATAATAAATCCAAATAAACCAAGCTTTTCCATACTTTTGCAAATATAACAAACACATCAAATATATGAATATAGTATTTATGGGAACTCCAGAGTTTGCAGTAGCGTCGCTACGGGCTTTGGTAAATAGCAAACATAATGTAGTGGGTGTAGTAACTGTAGCTGATAAGAGAGCTGGGCGAGGCAAAAAAATGCGGGCTAGTGCTGTTAAGGAGTATGCCGTGGAGCAAGGAATAGAAGTTTTGCAACCAGAGAAATTGCGTGATGAGAACTTTGTGCAAAGATTAAAGGAACTAAATGCTGACGTATTTGTTATTGTTGCTTTTCGTATGCTTCCAAAAGTTGTTTGGACTATTCCTGCGAAAGGAACTTTCAACATTCATGGTTCGCTATTGCCACAGTATCGGGGTGCTGCACCTATTAATTATGCAATAATAAATGGCGATACCGAAAGTGGGCTCACAACTTTTATGATTGATGAGAAGATAGATACTGGAAAGATAATTTTGCAGCGCAAATGCCCAATTGATAATAACGATGATGCAGGAATACTACATGATAAACTTATGCTTATGAGCGAATCAATAGTTATAGATACTTGTAAATTAATAGAAGATAATAAGGTAGCACTAATTCCTCAAGAGGAGGTTTCTGATGAAATATTAATAAGGTCAGCTCCAAAAATATTTAAGGAAGATTGTAAAATATCTTCAAATATGGATACGAAAACCATATATAATTTTATAAGAGGTTTAAGCCCTTATCCTGCTGCATTTATAAAAATTATTTCGCCAAAAGGAGAAGAGTTCATTATGAAAATATTTAAAACAGAGATTGTAGAATCAGATTCGGAAGCCTGTGCTATATATACTGATGGAAAGAAAGAGCTGTATTTAGGTTTGAATAATGGTAGATTGAAAGTGCTTTCGTTACAATTGCAGTCAAAAAAGCGTATGGATGTAGCAAGCTTTTTAAGTGGATTCTCTATTGATAATAACTGGAAATGGAACTAAAGTCAAGCTTTATCTTACCGCAATAGTAGTGTTTTAGGTGCTTTTGAGAGGGTTTACAGGCTTATATTTATTAACAATTGGAAAAAAAAGACAGTTTTTCAGAAATTATTTATAGTGAGTTAGTTGCAAGGTTTATATTAATTTGTAGTAACATAATTCACACAATAACAGGTAGTTATAATTACTGCAATTTAATATTTTTGATAGATAAATAAATATCTTTTATCGTCGACTTATTAACAATGTCAATGTTTTAGGGCTGTAGGGCTTGTTTATTATATTAATTCTATTATATTTGTGGTATAAATTATAATAAACATTTAAAAGATACAAAAAATGAACAAAACACAATTAATCGACGCAATGGCTGCAAAGTCTGGCTTGAACAAAGCTGATTCAAAAAGAGCATTAGAAGCATTTATCGGATCTACAACTGACGCACTAAAAACAGGTGATAGAGTTGCTTTAGTAGGATTTGGTTCTTTTTCAGTAAACGAAAGAGCTGCTCGTACAGGTCGTAACCCTAAGACTGGTGAGGCTATTCAAATTGCTGCTAAAAAAGTTGTTAAATTTAAAGCAGGTTCTGATTTAGCTTTATAATCTTCAGCAAAAGAAACTTATGAGAGCCTTCATCGTTTTATACGGTTGAAGGCTTTTTTTTATGGTTATAGTAATTATATCAGTTTTTTTTTATGAGTAATACAATTGAAGACAAAAAAAAATTAAGAGAGTATTTGTTTGGATTTATTTCTGATAATAAAAGAAATCTTTTCGAAAAAAATATTTTGAATAGAACGCGTCACCTAACTGTTGTGCTCGAAAATATATACCAGCCACATAATGCTAGTGCAGTGCTTCGCTCCTGCGATATTTTTGGTATTCAGGATGTTCATATTATTGAGAATTCCAATAAATATAAACTTAGTGAGCAGGTTGCAATGGGGTCGTCCAAATGGTTGAATATGTATAAGTACAATACTGCGGAGGATAATACCATCGATTGTTTTAATAAATTGCGAGCTAAAGGGTATAAGATAGTAGCAACTACGCCTCACGAAAAAGATGTAATGCTTGACGAAATGCCCTTAGACCAAAAAACAGCTTTGGTATTTGGAACTGAGCTAAATGGCTTATCTGATGTGGCGCTTGAAAATGCTGATGCTTATGTAAAGATTCCTATGTATGGATTTACGGAGAGTTTTAATATATCAGTATCTGCAGCCTTAAGTATGTTTCATCTGAGTGAGAAAATCAGAAAATCAGATATTGACTGGAAACTTAGCGAAGAGGAGATAGTAGATATACATATAAACTGGGCCAAAGGAGTAATTAAAAAATCAGATTTGATAGTAGAGGATTATATAATGCAAATAGAAAAATAGCATGAAGAATTTTAAAAAATATTATAAATTAAAAACCACTCCCGATCAAGTATATCTTGGTTTGACAACAGAGCTGACTATTCGATTATGGTCAGGCGAGGCAACTAAGTTTATTGCCGAAGAAGGTGCTGAGTTTTCTATGTTTGATGGGAATATACTAGGGAAAAATATAGAATTGATTCCTGGCGAAAAAATAGTTCAGCAATGGTATTTCGGCGATCAAGAAGATGATTCGATAGTCACATTTAAGTTGCACGAAGATAAAAGTAATACTTCACTAGAGTTATTGCATACTAATATTCCTGACGAAGCTTTCGAAGATATGGTTGATGGTTGGAATGATGTATATATGGATAGACTTATGGAGTTTTATTATGAATAGTTTGCTTTAATTATTAATATAAGCACTTTTTATTTCATACAAACTTGTTTATAGTTTTAGGGATTGTATTCTTAATAATGTACTTATCTGCCAATAAGTATAAATTATTTGCTACACTTTATAATGCTAATATTGGCTAGCTATTCCTATAAATATTGATAAAGTGATAATTTAGAAAACCCTAATTCTATTCCCTAAAAATTCAAATTCCTATATATAATTATTGAATAAAAATGTGCATAATACTGTTAAAAAATAGGTATAATTACCCCTATTTGTTAGTTATTATAAGACATATATTTGTATTTAGTTAAAAACTAACATTAATATATAAATAAATGAAATTAATAATTATTTTAGGATTAAGCATTTTAATGTCGATGGGTTTATTTGCTCAGACAAACTATTACGGTATGACTTCTAGTGGTGGAGTTAGTAATGAAGGAACAATTTTTAAAACTGATACTACAGGAGGGAATCTGCAAACTGTTTTCAATTTTGAATATTATCATGCAGGTCGAACGCCTAATAATGTATTTACTCAAGCATCAAATGGAAAAATATATGGTACAACTATGTATGGAGGTGCAAATATTTGTTCATTTCCAAATTCTGCAGGTCAGAAGCATAGTGGAGTAATATTTGAATTTGATCCAACAAATGATGATTATAATGTTCTTTTTAGTTTTGATGATACAGCAAGTGGCTGTTGGCCAGAGTCTGCACCTATTATGGCAGCTAATGGGAAATTATATGGAGTAACACGAGGTGGCGGTAGTAGTTCAAATAAAGGAGCTGTTTATTCCTATGATATTACATCAGATGTTTATACGAAACTCCATGCTTTTTCGGGATATAATAACGATGGAGAGTTTCCTGTTGGTAATTTATTATTAGCTGCTGATGGTATGCTATATGGAATTACATATTCAGGTGGTTATGGTGATAAAGGTATAATTTTTAAAGTAAATCCTACAACTGACACTTATACCAAATTGCTTGATATGAAAACATCTAGTGGTGCACCTATAGCTGGGCAGAGAGCATTAGCAGGTTTGATACAAGCTCCTAATGGTATTATGTATGGAACAACTAGCCATGGAGGGAATTACCCTCCAGGTTATTCATATGCTTTTGGTAATATTTTTCAATATAACCCTACAACAAATGTTGCTGCTAATCTATATGGATTTAGTGATAGTGGTTTAGGCCAAGAGCCAGAAGGTGCTCCTGTGTTGGTAGGAACAAACGATATTTACTGTATCACGCAAAAATACTATCAAGTGCAAGGAACATATAATTATGAACCTCATTATTATTTGTGGAAATACTCTATATCTTCTGGAACAGCCATGGTTGTAGATAGTATTGCCAATGGGAGATTTAATAATGAAATAGTAGTAATTGCTAGTGGACCGATAAGTATTACTGGTCATGATTATAATATTTCTGATGCAGTTCGTTTTTGGGAATTTGATCCTTCAACAAATACAAAAACCTTGCTAGATACAAGTATAAATCTTCGTTATATTAATAAAGGTTTAATGTTAGCGTCAAATGGAAAGTATTATGCAGGAGGAGCATATCCTGATGCTAATTACCCACAATATACCAACGGTGATGGTTCATTTTTTGAGTATGATGCGACTAACCATTTAATAAATCATAAGTTTAAGTTCTCAAACCCAATTGATGGTATAAATCCTGAAGGTGATTTATTAATGGCAACAAATGGTAAATTCTATGGTGCTACATCTAAAGGTGGTGCATATAATAAAGGGGTTGTTTTTGAATTTAACCCTGCTAATGATACTTATATTAAGAAATTCGATTTGGATAGTTTAATAGGTTATGAGCCTAAAGGTGGATTAATGGAAGCTTCCAATGGAAAAATCTATGGTTTAACTTATAGAGGAGGTAATAATAGTTTTGGAACAATTTTCGAAATTGATACTAATACATGGGTAATAACAAAGAAAGCAGATTTCTCTAA
>JAOZSY010000458.1 GCA_029939445.1 Bacteroidales bacterium | reverse complement strand
CGGGGGAATTCCATTTGGTAACTTAATGCAAGCTCCCAATGATAAATTATATGGAATGACTTATTATGGAGGAATAAATAATAAAGGAGTTATATTTGAGTATGACCCTAATACAAATGACTTTATAAAAAAACTAGATTTTAATGGTGCTAATGGAAGTAAACCTTATGGTGATTTAACATTAGTTGCACCTCCTACATTACCTTCTTTTACAACTTCTTCTAATAATTTAGTATCACCTCCATTCGATGTAATATTAACCAATACTAGCCCCAGTGGCTACCATAGCTACGCATGGAACTTCGGCGATGGAAATATGAGTAATCAAACAAACCCAAGCCATACTTATTTATATAATGGAACATATACAGTAACTCTCTTTGCTACTGATACCACTAATAATATTACAGATACTGCAACAGCAATAATCACTTGCAGCGGAGGCACAACAAATCCTTGTAATTTCACAGCAGAGCTTACTCAACCTTTATCATCGGCAATAATATGTGTTGGCGATAGTTTTAGGTTAAGTGCAACGCCAAATAATAGCGTTACCTATGCTTGGGCATTTAATGGAGCTATTGTGGCTGGTGCTACCGATTCTATTTTCTATGCCAAGCAGCAGGGTTTTTATATGGCAGTGCTAAGCAATGCTGGTTGTTCTAAAGTTACCGATAACTATTTTGCCTTGGCAAATTATACCGCCACTACTCCTATAATTAGCATAATAGGAAGTATTGCTCCTTGCTCTAACGATAGCCTTATGCTAGAGGCTTCTTCTGGTTTTACCAGCTATAATTGGAGCAATGGAAAAACAGGACAAAACATTTACGTTAAAGAATCTGGCTATTTTACTGTTAATGCTTATGATAATAATAGCTGTGTGAATACTTCCACCGAAACTATTATCAATGTTGCTTTAGCTGATATTCCAAAAATATGTGCAGTAAGTGTTGATGCCAATACCAATCATAATATCGTTCAATGGCAAGCACAAAGCACCAATAAAATTGATAGTTTTAGGGTTTACCGTGAAAGTAGTATTGCAAATCTATACGACTTTTTGGGAGGTGTAGCATATAATGACCCTTTACAGGTAGAAGATGTAAACTCCAATGTGGCAGTTCGCCAATATGCCTATAAAATTACCGCCATTGATACCTGTGGTAAGGAAACTCCAGTTAGTCTAAAGCATAAAACAATGCACCTAATGATTAATGAGGCAATCAATAATCATTGGAATTTAATCTGGCGACCTTATGAAGGCTTTAGCTTTGGCTCTTACAAAATATACCGTGGTACTGATAGCACTAATATGACTTTGCTAACCACTATATCAAGTA
>JAOZSY010000218.1 GCA_029939445.1 Bacteroidales bacterium | reverse complement strand
TCATAAGTATGAATCAATAGTCCCAGCATTACCAGCATCAAGAATAGTAGTTGCTGTTGATACGCATTTGTCAGCACCTAAATCAACAGTTGGCGCAGAGTTTATTGTTGCAACTACACTTGCTCTCGTACTTTCACAATCAGGGCAGTCTGTTAAAGTATTTCCTGTACCCCATGCATCAGGCAAAGTCATATTGAAAAGAGTACCATTATAATTATTTCCACTATAATCTATTAAATCAGAACCGCTTCCATCCATACGATAGTACAGCATTAAATCTTCTTGTCCTTCGAGTACACACTTATTTTTATTACTACTAATTTCGCTAGCGGTTCTTACGGTGCTCCATACTCTAACTTCATCAATACTACCATTATAATAGTTATTATTTCTTGAGCCATTGTAAGTATCAGACTCCGATCCGTCACCCAAATAGCCATATCTTGTTAATCCTGTTCCTAAATCATTACCACCATGTGGATTTACTTTTGTTTCATCCAAAATTCCATCAACATATATCAGCTTGTCAGTTCCATCATATACCGCTACAATATGATGCCATGCTCCATTATTTACTGCAATTGCACCATTAAAATCATCAGTACCATTGACGTTATCAGTTGTTGAAAAACCCACAAATCCATCACTTCCACGTACATATAAGTTGAAATACTCACTTCTATCAAAATCTATAATAGACCAATTATCATACTGACCCTCTCCAGAAACACTTGTATTTACCCACGCTTCAATTGTAATCATTTCTAAATCAGGGCTATTAAAATACATATCTTCAATAGCAACATAATCATCTGTTCCATCAAATGTTAACACGTCGTTGGCAGAGCCATTATTAAACTCTGAAACGTAAAATGTTGATGTTGAAGAAATAATAGGAGTATTAAATGTGGCATCATTACCAAGAATATTGCCTCCTGTAGCAGCATCGTACCAACGATAATATCCAGTTACACTAGTTGCACTAACAGTTACCGCTCCCTCACCACATCGTGAACCAGTGGTTGTGGTAGGAGTGGCGCATTGAGAGTATGATTTATGTGCAAATGACGTAAATATTATAATCAGGAATAAGAATAGGTAGTTATTTTTCATAATAAATATTTTTATACGCGATAGTTAATGTATTTAGTTTATAATTAACATAGAATCACTATTAGTGATAATGAACTGTAAACTAGTTGGTAAAAATACTACTATTCTTATAAGAAAGCAAGAACAATATTAATAATTTAATGTATAGTTTAGCAATATGGGGGTTTATGATTTTACTACACAAAAAAACCTCAAATAAACCATATTAAAATAGCTTATTTGAGGTATTAAATCCTATAATATGGTTATTATTATTTTAGTCCGTAAAGGTAATTATCAAAACTACAAACGAAAACCATTCCTTTATGTATAGCTGGGCTAGTATGAACTCTGTCATTAGCTTTGTGGCTCCATAGCGGAGCACCATTTTCTGCATCTAGTGCATAAAGATTAAAATCATCTGATCCAATAAAAACGATGTTATTAGTTAAAGCAGGACTAGAGTGAATAGGACCCTCAGTTTTAAAAATCCATTTCTCATCGCCGGTATTAGCATCTATACAATAAAAATTATAGTCATAACTACCAAAGTATACACTGTTTTCACTAACAGCAGGACTAGAGTTTATAACCTGTGAGGTTTTGTAACTCCAAATTAAATTACCATTAATGCGGTCAAGAGCATAAAGATTATGATCGTCGCTACCGAAATAAATTTTATCATTGGCAATAGCGGGGCTAGAAGCAATTGCGTTTTCGGCTTTAAATTTCCAAATAGGCTTTCCGCTTAATTGATCAAGTGCATACATATGACCATCAAAACTACCAAAATATACGTCGGTGTTACCAAGAGCTGGACTTGCATATACAGCATCACCAGTTTTAAATTTCCAGTTTACCGTACCATCACTTGTATTTAAAGCATAGCAGTAACTGTCGTAGCTACCAAAATACACTAAATCGTTAGCAACGTTTGGTGATGACATAATAATATCACCAGTCTTAAATTTCCATATTAGCTCACCCGTTTTAGCATCTAAAGCATACATATTACTATCAGAGCTTCCAAAGTAAACAACGCCATCTACTACCGTAGGGTTAGAACGGATATCATCATCAACCTTAAATGACCAGAGTACTTTTGAGTTTTCAAAATCAATGGCATACATAAACTTATCAGAACTACCAAAATACGCTACGCCATCATATATTGAAGGGCTTGTGCTTATACGGTCTTTAGATTTATATTTTAAAAACAATTCAGGTTTTTCAATTTTCATATCAACATCGATATGAGATGTATTTGCTGTATTTGCTTTAAATTTATTCCAAGAAAGTTGGTCGTTATTGTCTTCCGCTTTCTCTGATGCTGTTGTTGTTTGATCAATATCTTTTATTGGCTCAGCATTATTACTACATGATACCATAAATACCGATAAAAGGACAACTACAAAAAATAGGTTTTTCATTTCATTTTCATTTTATTAACTTTAGGATATCTACTCTAAAGTAGAGAACGCTCATTTTTTATCCCAGAGTATAGTTATATATTTAATAATATGAGCGTTTCAGTATTATAATAAATAATTATTAGTTGCAAATCTAATACTTTTATGTTAATAACAAAATAAATTAAAGTTAATAGATATGGGTGTATTTACCTTTTTTAATTAAAGGTAAATTATATATTAAAACAGAATCTCACAAAACACTTTATTTAAAAGATGTTTAGTGTTTTTATGATTAAATTTTATATGATTAATTTCACTACTTTTGCTCACTCTTAATTAAAATAATAAAAATAATAACGTAATATATTATGGCAGCAAATACTTCAGATTTTAAGAATGGAATGGTTTTAATGTTCAATGGAGAACTCTGGTCAATTATAGAATTTCAGCACGTAAAGCCCGGTAAAGGACCAGCTTTTGTGCGTACAAAGCTTAAAAATATTAAAACTGGGAAAGTTATTCCTAATACATTCACTTCGGGGGTAAAGATTGATGTACAGCGTGTTGAAAGAAGGGCGTATCAATACCTTTATAAAGAAGGAGATATTTACCACTTTATGAATAATGAAACTTATGAGCAAACTTTTATTGAGGAATCAATAATAAATGCCCCTGATTTGTTGAAGGAAGGTCAAAATGTTGAAATTGTCTATCATGCTGAAACAGAAACGGCTCTTTTTTGTGAGCTTCCAGCTTTTGTAGAACTACAAATTACATATACTGAGCCTGGTGAAAGGGGAAATACTGCCACAAATACTTTTAAAGATGCTACAGTAGAAACGGGTGCTACAGTTAAAGTTCCTCTTTTTATCAATAATGAGGAATGGATAAAAGTTGATACTCGTTCTCATGAGTATGGCGAAAGAGTTAAAAAGTAAGAAAGAGGAATCTCCCTTATTCTAAAATATTTTCTTAAAAGGTTTTATTCGATTTTTTCAAATAAAACCTTTTTTTTATGAAAATCAGTATTATTTACCTCAGATTTTATAAAGAATAAAATAAATACACATGATATCACGACTTAAGAAACTTCAAAAGTATAATCTAATTCTTGCAACAAAGTCTCCTCGAAGGCAAATGCTGATGAGTGGCATGGATTTGCATTTTGAGATAAAAGTAAAGAGTATAGCAGAAAGCTACCCTATAGATATGCCCTTTGATAAGGTGCCTGAATACCTAGCAAAACTTAAAGCAGAGGCCTGTAATAGAGATAGCCTGAAAAAGAAGGATATATATATTACTGCTGATACTATTGTTGTGCTAAATGATGAAGTGATTGGTAAACCGAAAAACAAAACTCAAGCAAAGAAAATAATAAAAGCTTTAAGTGGACAAAAACACACTGTTATAACGGGAGTATGTCTTACGTCATCAAATAAGCAACATTCTTTTTCGTCAAAAAGTGATGTGTATTTTAGAGAGTTAGAGGATGCCGACATTGATTATTATGTGGAAGAATATATGCCATTAGATAAAGCCGGCGCATACGGTATTCAGGAATGGATAGGTTATATTGGAATAAAGAAAATAGAAGGTAGTTTTTATAATGTAATGGGGCTGCCAACACAGATGTTGTATGAGGAGCTTTTTAGTTTTATTGATAGTTAGAATTAAATAAATTATGAGTGAATTTGTTAAAGTACTTAATGATAAAGTTCAGGAGATGGACTGGCCTGTTATAATGCCAATTGATTTTAAGAGATTATTAGAAGAAGGGAATAATATGGCAATTATTGATGTGCGTGAGCCTGAAGGTTGCTGTTTTTCCAATGATAAATTGGATAATAAACATGTTTATAATATTCCTTTTAATAGTATTGTTGCTGAGTTTCCAAAGTATGATTTCACATCCTATGA
>JAOZSY010000217.1 GCA_029939445.1 Bacteroidales bacterium | reverse complement strand
TCATGATTGCGAATAAACGCCACATTTGTCATTCCTTTATCATTAGCATCGGTACAGCCGCGCCACATTCTAGCGCCTTTAATATCCATTCCTATAAAATTGCGCTCAGGGTATTTCTCTCCCAAGCCAACAGTATACTCCCCTTTGCCACATCCTACCTCTAAAGTTATAGGGCTGCCATTCTTAAAAAAATCCGAATCCCAATTACCTCTCATTTCGTAACCCTGCTGGAGCTCCTCATAAGTAGGCTGAAACATATTCTTATATGTCAGATTATCAGCAAAATGCTTTAATTTATTCTTCTTTCCCATTATTATATTTTATCGACAATCTCTTTAATATAACAGTCAAATATTAATCTTCAATAAATTGCATCCAAAGTTCTATATTCTCTTTTTTGGAAGTTTTTTCCATAAAACTCTCCGCAACAGACTCTGAAGCAAACTTATCGTAACAAACTCGTATTAATCCGCTTGCTGTTTTTCCTTTAATAACTGCATTAGGATAATCACCCTCTTTTAGCACTTTCAAATACCTTGTTGCATTTCTAGAAGACTTAAAACAACCAGCCATTACATAATAGCCACCTTTATCTACAGCTACTTCAACAACTTCTTCTATTACTTCAACCTTTTCTACAATAGCAATCTCATTATCTGCAATATTCTCCTCAATTAATATAGTATCTATCTTTTTTATCTCTGTAACTTTATCTTTCTCTACAATAATTTTATCAGAAGTAATTACAATCGTTTCTTTCACTTTATCCGAAGTATCATCGGTAAGAAATACAAATGCTATAATTAAAGAAGCTGTAATCCCTGTAATGGCGACCCAAAGCCACAACATACTACCCTTTTCCTTCTCTTCAATCTTCTCAACCTTTTTCTCCTCAACCTTCTCCTCAACCTTTTCAACCTTTTTCTCCTCAACCTTCTCCTCAACCTTCTTCTCCTGAGTTTTTACCGAAGTATCCTTTACCGGAACACCTATGGCAACAGGCGCTGCAACAGGTACCGCTGCGACTTTACTAATTGGATCTTGATGAAATCCTTCTAAACCAAAGAACTCCTTATCAAAAACCACATCTTCATCTTGCGTAAATAACACATTGCCTTTCTCATGCTTATAAATAACTCCAATACCTTCAAGCACAACTTTTTTTCCTGCAATAAGATCTTTTATAACTTGTTGTGCAAAATCATGTATCTCATTATTGGCATTTGAGCCTCCCAATGACTCAGCAAGCATTGAATCTTTCGCATTTTTATCCAAACGAAAAGATATCTTCTTATTTTTAGGAGTAAAATCATGACCCACAGGGTGGTGATAGGCTTTATCTTCTATTGCTTCAAAATATCCTAGACCATTAATAATTACTTTAGAATTATCAAAAAGCAATTTACGAATATGAGTACTTATTTTTTGCATATTATCTTTTTATTTTCTTTAATGCACTATTTATATCCTCAGGAGTATCAATTCCAAAACTCTCAAATTCCGTTTTAGCAACACCAATGGTATAATCATTTTCTAACCACCTAAGTTGCTCCAGCGACTCACTTAGCTCAAGTATTGAAGGCTTTAAGCTCTCAAGTTCCAAAAGAACATTATATTTAAAAGCATACATTCCTATATGTTTATACATTAGTCGGTGCCCAGCATTACGTTCATACGGAATTCCGTATCGCGAAAAATACAAGGCTTTACCACCATTGCTAATAACAAGTTTTACAGTATTTGGTGAATTTATTTCAGCCTCATCACTAATCTCTTTTGCAAGAGTTGCTATATCGTATTTACTAGATGAAATAATCTCGCAAAGATTAGCAATTTGCTCAATATGAACAAAAGGCTCATCACCTTGTATATTTAAAACATAATCAAAGGATTGGTTTTCTTTTTTAACTACTTCCGTAATCCTTTCAGTTCCATTATTATGATCTACAGATGTCATAACAACATTGATATTCAAAGAATTGCAATGTTCAAAAATCCTATCATCATCTGTAGCAACAACCACTTTATCCAAAGCTTTCACTTTAATAGCTTGCTCATAAACGCGTTGAATCATACTCTTACCATCTATTATAGCAAGAGGTTTCCCTGGGAAACGAGTTGATTGGTAGCGGGCAGGAATAACAGCAATTATTGACATAATATTTTAGAATAATCCGTTTATTTCACCATTAATTTTATCAATAATAAAGCCCAAATCCTCAGCATTATTACGGTAATCCAAGTTATCTACATCAATAATAAGTAGTTTACCTTCATCATAACCATCAATCCACTTATCGTATCTCTCATTCAAGCTTTTAAGGTAATCAATACGGATAGAATTTTCATAATCTCTTCCCCTATTCTGTATTTGATTTACAAGATTAGGAACCGAGGAGCGCAGATAAATTAATAAATCAGGCGCATCAACAAATGAAGACATCAGCTCAAAAAGAGTTTCATAATTCTCAAAATCGCGAGAAGGCATTAAGCCCATTTCGTGCAAATTGGGAGCAAATATATAAGCATCTTCAAATATTGTACGATCTTGAATTACTGTTTTGCCACTATTACGAATATCCACTACTTGGCGCAAGCGACTATTTAAAAAATACACTTGTAAATTAAAAGACCATCGTTGCATATCTTCATAAAAACTATTTAAATAGGGATTAGTTTCAACATCCTCATAATGGGCTTCCCACTTAAAGTGTTTGGCCAATAGGCGCGTTAGGGTAGTTTTACCAGCGCCTATATTTCCTGCTATAGCAATATGCATATTATTATTTATCTTATTTGGTTTTAAAAAATCCTAAAAATTATGGTAAATATAAAATTTTAGTAAAGAATTACAAAGGTAAATAAAACCTTAAAAGGAATGCTTAATTTTTTGAGTATTTTAAAAAAAGAATAAAACCCTCGACAAATATAGTATTATTTAATTTTTATATACTTTAATTTTTAAACAAATAAATTATAATATATTGATTGCTATATTTTTATAAATAATCTTATATACAATACTACATAAATATGAATTATTATGAGATAGTATTTTATAAATATTTCACAAATAAATTGAAATGTACCAAAGATTCAACAAATTACTTTCGTCTTATTAGATAGAAAACAGAAAGTCTATCAAGCACATTAAAGTTTTTTAAAACGTGGATTAGGTGTTTAATATTTTTGTTTTACTAAGATTAACTCAAAATATTGTAATTTTTTCATATTGTGTGTGTATATTCTGAAAAATTACAATGCTTGATTTAGACTTTTTGTTTTAATAGATATTAGCCTGCAATTTCCCAAATTGCAGGTTTTTTTTTACTCCTAAATTTTCCGTTATTTCAATACTTTATAATGTCTAAAAAGCATTAAAAACCTATATATATTATAACTACATTTGCAGCCTATTTTCAAATAAGAAACAACAAAATAAACTTAGATATAATGTCAAATTCAGATTATAAAATAGCAGATATCAATCTAGCAGATTGGGGTCGCAAAGAAATTGAAATTGCTGAACAAGAGATGCCAGGCTTAATGGCTATCCGTGCTCAGCACAGCAAAGAGCAACCTTTGAAGGATGTTCGTATTATGGGATCTTTACATATGACTATTCAAACCGCAGTACTTATTGAAACTTTAGTTGATTTGGGTGCAGATGTAAGATGGGCAAGTTGTAATATATTCTCAACACAAGATCATGCAGCGGCGGCAATAGCGGAAGCTGGAGTTCCTGTTTTTGCTTGGAAAGGCGAAACTCTTGAAGAATACTGGTGGTGTACTTCTAAAGCATTATTATTTCCTGAGGGAAAAGGCCCACAACTAATTGTTGACGATGGTGGCGATGCTACTCAACTTATTCACAGAGGGTTTGCTGCAGAAAAAGACGCTAGCACCTTGGATGTAAAAGCTGATAGCGTTGAAGAAGAAGAAGTTCTTAAATTATTACGTGCTAATCTTAAAGAAGATAATAAAAGATGGCACCGCACTGTTGAAGAGTGGAAAGGTGTTTCTGAAGAAACTACCACTGGAGTTCACCGTTTATATCAAATGTTTGATAATAATGAGCTTTTAGTTCCTTCAATTAACGTTAACGACTCTGTAACTAAGTCTAAATTTGATAACCTATACGGCTGTCGTGAGAGTTTGGCTGATGGTATCAAAAGAGCTACTGATGTAATGATTGCTGGTAAAGTTGTTGTTGTTGCAGGATATGGCGATGTTGGTAAAGGATCGGCTCACTCAATGCGCTCTTATGGTGCACGTGTAATTGTAACAGAGATAGACCCAATATGTGCTTTACAAGCAGCTATGGAAGGTTTTGAAGTAACAACTATGGAAGAAGCTGTAAAAGAAGGAAATATATTTGTTACCACTACTGGTAATAAAGATGTAATAACTGCACAGCATATGGAAGATATGAA